>JBIIQC010000004.1:0-61517 GCA_044342295.1 Rhodoluna sp.
CTTTTGGCCCAAAGCAAACAAGTAATTCTTTGCTTGGCTCTTGGTAGCCTTTACTAGCAAGTTCGTAAATCAGCAGGAGAATTCAAGTGTCCACCGAGTCAGAGCAGTATGACGCTAATGCGTTAGCTAAGAAGTGGCTGCCTGTTTGGGATGAGCTAAAGCCCTTTGACTCCGGCAAAGCGGATGACAAAAGACCAAAGAAATACGTTCTAGACATGTTTCCTTACCCCTCTGGTGATCTACACATGGGCCACGCCGAGGCCTATGCGCTGGGCGATGTCATCGCTAGGTACTGGATTCAGCAGGGCTATAACGTCATGCACCCAATCGGTTGGGACTCGTTCGGATTGCCAGCAGAAAACGCGGCAATCAAGCGTGGCTTAGACCCAAGGGGCTGGACCTACGACAACATTGCTCAACAAAAAGCTTCCATGCGCAGATATGCCTGCAGCTTCGACTGGGACCGCGTTCTTATCACCTCGGATCCTGAGTATTACAAGTGGAACCAGTGGCTGTTTCTAGAGTTTTACAAAAAAGGCCTCGCGTACCGCAAAAACTCCAACGTGAACTGGTGCCCGTCTTGTCAGACGGTTCTTGCTAACGAGCAAGTAGTTCAAGGTCTATGCGAAAGATGTGACACTGCAGTTACCAAGAAGGCCCTTACCCAGTGGTACTTCAAGGTAACTGACTACGCCGACAGGCTGCTTGATGATCTTGATTCTCTAGAGGGTGCCTGGCCACAAAAAGTACTTTCGATGCAGCGCAACTGGATCGGAAGATCCTATGGTGCGGTTGTGAAGTTTGAAATCGAAAACAGGTCAGAGTCGATTGAGGTTTACACCACAAGACCAGACACATTATTTGGTGCAACTTTTATGGTGGTTGCTGCAGATTCGGATTTGGCAGCGGAACTTGCGGCAGGATCGAGCCCTGAGGTGCGCATGAAGTACCAAGATTTTTTGGAGGCCACTAAGAAAAGTAATGACATCGAAAGATTGGCAACCGACCGACCAAAAAACGGTGTTGATCTTGGCAGGTTCGCAATCAATCCAGTAAACGGTGAACGGATTCCAATTTGGCTAGCCGATTATGTGCTTGCTGACTACGGAACAGGTGCCATCATGGCTGTTCCAGCTCATGACCAGCGAGATTTAGATTTTGCTAAGACCAATGGTTTGCCTGTGCAGGTTGTGGTTGATACCGGAGAGCCAGATCCTACAGAGTCTGGAATAGCAACTACCGGTGACGGTGTTTTGGTGAACTCCGGGGATTTGAATGGCTTGAACAAAGCTGACGCCATCAAGAAGATCACGGCAACACTTGAAGCCGCAGGAAAAGGAAAGACCGCCAAGAATTTCCGCTTGCGTGACTGGTTGATATCCAGGCAACGTTACTGGGGGACACCGTTTCCTATTGTTTACTGCGACGCGTGTGGCGAAGTGCCTGTTCCGGAATCTGAACTTCCAATCAAGCTTCCTGATTCCAAGGGCTTAGATCTTTCCCCTAAGGGCACCTCACCGCTTGGCGCAGCGACCGATTGGGTGAATGTGCCATGCCCGAAATGCCAAGCTCCTGCCAAGCGTGATACCGACACCATGGACACCTTTGTTGACTCATCCTGGTACTTTCTAAGATTCCTATCGCCAAATTCTGAAACTGAAGCTTTCTCTAAGTCAGAGGCTAAGCAGTGGGCCCCGGTTGATCAGTATGTAGGTGGAGTAACGCACGCGATCTTGCACCTCTTGTATGCACGCTTTTTCACCAAGGCACTGCATGACCTAGGACACCTTGATTTTGAAGAACCATTTACCAGATTGCTAAATCAGGGAATGGTTCAAATGAATGGTTCTGCGATGAGTAAATCTCGCGGCAATCTGGTGCGTCTCTCCGAGCAGCTTGATGAGCACGGCGTTGATGCCGTAAGACTAACCATGGCTTTTGCAGGTCCTCCAGAAGATGACATCGATTGGGCTGATGTTTCACCTGCTGCCAGCTCAAAGTTTTTGGCTCGTGCTTGGAGGTGCGCCAATGAAGTTGAGTCTGAACCAGGGGTGGACTTTGGTTCCGGAGATCTGGAACTTCGAAGAGCTACGCATCTTTTCTTGCAGCAGTTCCCAGAGCAGATCGAGTCTTTCAAGTTCAACGTGGGCGTTGCCAAAGTTATGGAATTGGTAAACGCATTGCGCAAAGCCATCGATGGTAAGCCTGGGCCTAAGGACCCTGCAGTTCGTGAAGCAGCGGAAACGGTAGCCAAGGCGCTTAGCCTGTTTGCTCCGTATACGGCAGAGGACATGTGGCAGGCTTTGGGCCACAAACCCGCTGTTGCTCTAGCAGGATTTGCTAAGCCACTTCCCGAGCTGCTTGTTCAAACTAGCTTGACCGCAGTGGTTCAAATTGATGGCAAGCTTCGTGACAAGTTCGAGGTGTCGCCTGAGATTACTGCTGAGGAACTTGAAGCCCTAGCCATGAGTTCTGATGTTGTGAAAAAGGCGCTTGAAGGCAAGAGCGTTAAGAACGTAATCGTTCGAGCTCCAAAGCTTGTCAACATAGCAACCGCCTAGGTTTTACACAGATTCCAAACGTTCAGGGAATGCGGTAGCTTCGCTATCTAGCCTTGAGCTTCATGGACTGGCTAAAAAATCAGGTTATTGCCGCGCTCTCTGGTGATCAAAAGGTTTCTAAACAGCTACTTGTTGCCCTTGCTGGGGTGGTTGCTGTGGCGTCTTTAGTTTTAGTCGCAGTCAATAGACCAGAGCCACCAACTGGTGAGTTTTCAGTTAGCGCTGATGAAACAGCCAACGAGGTAATTGATCAGTTCCTTTATGTACATGTAGTTGGTGAGGTCGCTTCTCCTGGTATGTATCAACTGCCAATTGGGGCAAGGTTGGTGGACGCTGTATTTGCTGCTGGCGGCCTCACCGAAGACGCCGACAACGCCAGCGTCAACCTAGCCCGAGAGCTCACCGACGGTGAGCAAATAATTGTTTTCTCGATTTCTCAAGAGGGTCAATCACCTGGCACAAACTCTTCAGGTCTAATTAGTTTGAATCGCGCCGGTGATAAAGAGCTTGAAGAGTTACCTGGCATTGGTCCTGCGCTAGCAGGGCGAATCATTGCCTGGCGTGAAGCCAACGGCGGGTTCAAGTCCGTTCAGGACCTTCTCAAAGTAAGTGGCATTGGTGAGAGTCTGCTCTCTGGAGTAATTGACCTGGTAACCCTTTGACTCTCAGTGTCGCGGCAGTGGTGCTGTGGGGATTACTTGCACTAGTTTCGACCGTAAACGAGATCCCTAGCTGGCTGCTACTTGCCATGGGTGGTGTTTTGTTTGCGAGCACAATCTTCATCCCAGATCTCAAAAGAGCATTAGCCGCGCTATTGGGAGCAGCTCTAGTTTTGTCTGGGTTGTCCTTTTGGCTTCAGTCTCAGATCAACAAACCAGATTGGTTAGTTGAATACTCGTCTTCAGATTCAAAAGCTCTTGTTGTTGCTGAAGTACTCAATCGACCCAAAGTCATCTCGACTGATTTTGGAAACAATCCAGTCTTCGGGGTGGCGGTAAGACTTCAAGAAATTAATGAAGATTCAGTATCTGGCAGGGGATACCTAATCTATTCAGAAGCCAAGCTGGTTCGTGGCCACGTCATTGAGATCGAGGCGAGCTTCGAAGAAGCTGGCAGAAATGCCAGAGACGCATTTCTGTTGAAACCAAAAGGCGATATCACAATTGTTTCCGAACCTTTAGGTCAACTGGCATTTTTCAATGACTTGCGGGCCAACTACGTAGCTTTGTTGTCTGGCGTGACACCTGACTCCAAAGTATTGGTTGCTGGACTTGCCATGGGTGAAATATCTGATCTAAGTGAAGAACTAGAAGAGCAGATGCGCTCGGTATCTCTTACTCACCTTGTCGCAGTGTCCGGAGCGAACTGCGCGATTGTGGTGGGGATGGTTTATCTCATCTGCGTTCGGTTACGCCTTGGTCGATCTGGTAGAACCGTCGTTTCATTGGCATCGCTTATTGGCTACGTGCTTTTGGTTGGCCCTGACCCAAGTGTGCTTAGAGCAGCCGTTATGACAGCAAGCGTTATTGCCATGGTGGCTTTGGGGCGAAGAACCTGGGCACTGAATGCACTTGCAATCGCGGCGATTATTTTGCTTATCGCAGACCCATGGCTTGCGGTTGAGTACGGGTTTGGTTTATCGGTGTTGGCAACCTCTGGGATATTGCTACTTGCTCCAGCAATGACGGAGAAACTTTCCACCAAAATGCCGCTGCCTCTAGCTCTTGGCTTGTCGGTAACCATGTCAGCCCAGTTACTTTGCTTGCCGTTGTTGCTGCAATTGCAACCTGGATTACCGACCTACTCGGTTATCGCGAACCTATTGGCAGGTCCCATGGTTGCACCTGTTACAGTTTTGGGAATCCTGGCAGTAGTTCTAACCCCAATACTGCCCTGGCTGGTTGGGCCAATTACTTGGCTGGCATCGTTTGGCACGTTTTTGATTGAGATTGTTGCCATCTTCTTCGCAGAGCTTCCCATTGTTTACTTTCCTTGGGTCACAGGTTTCTCAGCGACGGTCTTGAGTGCACTGCTGATCTTGATGGTTAGCGCATGGCTTCGCTCTAATCTTCCTAGACTCAGGCAGGCAAGTGTTGCTGGTTTAGTGGTTGTAGCTATTGCAACTCTCTCGGTTCCAGCCGCTTCGGAGATCTTGCCTGGAGGCTGGCCGCTCGAGAACTGGGAAGTAGTGGCTTGCGATGTGGGCCAAGGAGATGCACTTGTAATAAAGTCTTTGGGCCGCGTAGCGGTGATTGATGTTGGTAAAGATGAAGAGCTAATTGACAGCTGTCTAAGTGAGCTTGGCGTAAGAAACATAGATCTACTGGTACTTACCCATTTTGATTTTGATCACGTAGGCGGCCTCACTGGAGCATTGGGTGGAAGATCGGTCTCTCACGCAATAGTTTCTGGTTTTCCAGATGATCGCCCCGCAACAAAAAGCTCTCTTGATCAACTACAGGAAATTGGAACCCAAGTAATCATTGCCGAACCGACGATCAGCGGCTCGCTTGGGAAATTTGGCTGGAGAGTGTTGGCACCAACTAAGACTGCATCGGAAGCCAAGGACTCCAACGACGCATCAGTAACGATGGTGTTTCGATCCCCCAGTCTTGATCTTGTTTTACTGGGCGATCTTGGTGCCGAGGGGCAGGATCGGGTTTCAAAATCTGTAATGCAAGTTATTGGAGGCTCAAATAACCCCTTGCTTCTAAAAGTGTCCCACCATGGTTCAAATGATCAGTCAGCAACCTTTCATCAGCAGCTGAAGCCCGATCTTGCTCTAATTTCTGTTGGTTCGGAAAACGGTTATGGCCACCCAGGAAAACAAGCACTTCAGATTCTTGATTCAGTTGGCGCTCAAGTCCTTCGAACCGACTTGATGGGCGCAATCGCCATTTCAAGCTCTAGTGGCGCGCTTCAATGGTCCGCTACCGGTAGGTAGGCTAATTGGATGGGTAAAGCGAAGCAGGTTTCTTGGCGAGATGCCAAAGCAGCGCCCATTGTCTTTGTATCTGGACCGGAAGACTATTTGGCAGATCGCGCCATTCGCTCAATTCGAGACCAACTCAGAAAGAAAGACAGCGGTCTTGAGGTGCACGAAATTGTTGCCTCTGATTACTCAACTGGACAACTCGATGCCCTCGCTAGCCCGTCTTTGTTTATGGAGCCGAGACTGCTTATCATCAGCGGTGTCGAAAAATGCAGTGATGCACTAATTGATGATGGCTTGGCGCTACTTGATAACCCACAAACCGAAACCACGGTTGTATTGCGCCATAACTCCTCAAGCGTTCGAGGCAAAAAGCTAGTTGATGCAATACGACTAAGTGATGCCGCGATTGAAATCGCCTGCGCCAAGATTGACAAGGACAGCGATAAGGCAGCCTTTATCCAAGCTGAGTTTGCAGCTGCTGGCAGAAAGGTAACCCCCGGAGCCGTGAGAGCCCTATCTGATGCTTTTGCAGATGACCTCGCAGAGCTTGCCGCTGCTTGCACCCAGTTGCTTTCAGACCAAAGTGAAAGCATCGACGAAGCTATGGTGGATAAGTACTACGGAGGACGAGTTGAAACCAACGCCTTCAAAGTAGCCGATGCTGCCCTTGCTGGCCAATCGGCTGAGGCGCTGGCACTTCTAAGACACGTGATTGCAACTGGTGCTGACCCAGTTCCAGTGGTGGCTGCATTTGCGATGAAGGTTCGCCTGATGGCCAAGGTTTATGGCAATAAGTATGCAAGTGCATCAACTGTTGGAGCTCAACCATGGCAAATACAACGAGCTCAGAAAGATTTAGCAGGTTGGAGCGAAGAGGGTATAGCGGAGGCCGTTATGGCAGTTGCTACAGCTGATGCTGCAGTCAAAGGAATGGAGCGCGATACGGTCTTTGCACTTGAAAAACTTGTGCTGCTGCTAGCCAACAGAGGGCAAAAAAATACCGAGGTCTAATGACCTCGGTAAGTTTCTAAAGATCTTTACTTAAGACCAGCTACCTTTTTGGCAAGAGCTGACTTACGGTTAGCAGCCTGGGACTTGTGAATAACGCCCTTGGATACGGCCTTGTCAAGCTTGCGGCTTGCAACCTTTAGAGCAGCTGAAGCAGCTGCCTTGTCACCGGCGACGGTGGCTTCGCGGGCTGCGCGAACAACAGTCTTTAGCTCACTTTTTACAGCGCGGTTGCGCTCGGTGGCCTTGATGTTCGTGCCAATACGCTTGATCTGAGATTTGATATTTGCCATTTATTTTTCTTTCGTTTTGGGGAAACCCAACTTTGACAAGCTTACTAGCTGGTCCCCGCCTAGGGCAACCAGTATTGGGGCACTAGCGAGCTAGTTGGCTAGCGTTATGGGACAATGGAGGCTAGCTTTAACCCCCATAGTTTTAGGAAATTGCCTTGTCGCCACGCGCCAAATCTCAGCTGCAGCCGTCCAAGACGGCTCCGGGGCAAATTCGAAACTTCTGCATCATTGCCCACATCGACCACGGTAAGTCCACTTTGGCTGACCGCATGCTTCAGCTGACCGGGGTGGTAGATGATCGGTCGATGCGGGCCCAGTACTTGGACCGTATGGACATTGAGCGTGAACGAGGCATCACCATTAAGTCTCAAGCGGTTCGAATGCCCTGGGAAGTAGACGGCGACGTCTTTGCTTTGAACATGATTGACACTCCCGGCCACGTCGACTTCACCTATGAGGTCTCGAGGTCCTTGGCTGCTTGTGAGGGAGCGGTCTTGTTAGTTGATGCCGCACAAGGCATCGAAGCACAGACCCTCGCGAATCTATACCTCGCTATGGAAAACGAGCTCACGATTATTCCTGTTCTAAACAAGATTGATCTGCCAGCTGCTCAGCCTGACAAGTACGCCGAAGAGCTAGCGAGCCTTATCGGGGGAGACCCTTCAGATTGCCTTCGAGTATCGGGTAAGACTGGCGTTGGGGTTTCAGAGCTTCTAGACAAAATCATTGCCACGGTCCCAGCTCCAGTTGGCGATGCCAACGCTCCTGCCAGAGCCATGATTTTTGACTCGGTTTATGACAGCTACCGAGGGGTTGTGACATACATTCGAATGATTGATGGATCACTCTCACCAAGGGAAAAGATTCAGATGATGTCCACTCGTGCCGTGCACGAGTTGCTAGAAATTGGCGTTAGCTCTCCAGAGCCAGAACCCACCAAGGGTCTGGGCGTAGGGGAAGTGGGTTATTTGATTACGGGTGTGAAGGATGTTCGTCAATCCAAGGTTGGTGACACTGTAACCACGGTTTCAAAACCGGCCACCGAAGCGCTAACCGGATACTCGGAACCACTTCCTATGGTGTTCTCCGGTGTGTACCCAATTGATGGCTCGGACTATCCAGATCTTCGAGAAGCACTTGATCGACTCAAGCTTTCTGACGCTGCTTTGGTTTACGAACCCGAGACTTCCGTTGCTCTAGGTTTTGGTTTTCGCTGTGGATTCTTGGGGCTGCTGCACCTAGAAATTGTTACCGAGCGGTTGCAGCGCGAGTTTGGTCTTGAGCTAATTGCAACAGCTCCATCGGTTGTTTATGAAGTAACTCTTGATGATGGCAAAGAAGTGACTGTAACAAACCCCAGTGAATTTCCTACCGGCAAAATCAAGAAGGTTTTGGAGCCCATGGTTAAAGCCACAATCTTGGCGCCAAAAGATTACGTTGGCACAATCATGGAGCTTTGCCAGACTCGGCGAGGGGTCATGATTGACATGCAATACCTAGGCGAAGATCGGGTGCAACTTCGCTACACCCTTCCACTTGCCGAGATTGTCTTTGACTTCTTTGATCAACTAAAGAGCAAAACCCAGGGCTATGGTTCTTTGGACTACGAAGAAGTTGGTTTGGCTGAGGGTGATCTGGTAAAAGTTGACCTGCTGTTACAGGGAGAGCAGGTTGACGCGTTTAGCGCCATTGTTCACAAAGATAAGGCCTACGCCTATGGTGTGATGATTACCGGAAAGCTTCGTGAACTAATTCCTAGGCAGCAATTTGAAGTTCCGATTCAAGCTGCAATCGGAGCGCGAATCATCGCCCGTGAATCGATTCGTGCTGTTCGAAAAGATGTGCTTGCAAAATGCTATGGAGGAGACATCTCCCGTAAGCGGAAGCTTTTGGAGAAGCAAAAAGAAGGAAAGAAGCGCATGAAGATGGTTGGGCGAGTGGAAGTACCTCAGGAAGCCTTTATTGCCGCACTTTCTTCCGATGGCGAAAAAAAGGGCGAAAAGAAGGCTAAGTAATTGGCCGCCCCTCTTCCTCTTGGTGACAAGCCTCCAGAAAACGGATTGTTTTCGACATCGGAGATAACAGGTTCAGAGTCCAGGTCATTTCATGCCTACGTACACATTCCCTTTTGCACCGTCAAATGCGGCTACTGCGACTTCAATACTTACACTTCGAGTGAACTTGGAACTTTGAAGCAAAGCGATTTTGCGGCGACACTAATTGGTGAAATCACCCTTTCCGCAAAGATTCTGCAGCAATCAAATGTTGCTCCAAGGAAACTAAAGACAGTCTTTTTTGGTGGTGGCACACCATCGCTTCTTCCAGCAGCTGATCTAATTGCCATTTTGGATTCTCTAGAATCCGAGTTTGGTTTTCAGCAAGATGCAGAGATCACCTTTGAGGCCAACCCTGATTCTGTGACAAGAGAAAGCCTGAGCGAGCTTAAGGGCGCAGGCTTTACTCGAATTTCAATTGGAATGCAGTCGGCTGTTCCAGATGTTTTGAAGACCCTAGAGCGAACCCATAATCCAGAAAACGTTGCTATTGCTCTGGAGATGGCCAAGGATCTTGGTTTTAGAACTTCTTTGGATCTAATCTTTGGAGCCCCAGGCGAGACATTGCAGCAGTGGGAGCAAACCATTCGTCAGGTTATTGATTTAGATCCTGGACACCTATCGGCGTACTCCTTGATTGTTGAGCCTGGAACCAAGCTTGCTCGCCAGATTAGTTCGGGGCAGCTAGCCGAGCCCGATGAAGATCTTCAAGCAGATAAGTATGAGCTCGCAGACAAACTACTTTCTGAAGCCGGTTACAGCTGGTACGAGATAAGCAACTGGTCCAAAACGCCTGAGCTAAAGTCCAATCACAACCTTGCTTACTGGAGCGGACAAGACTGGTGGGGTTATGGGCCCGGGGCTCACTCACATTTAGGTTCGGTGCGTTGGTGGAATCATAAACACCCTCTTAGCTACGCGAACCTGCTTGAGAAAGGCATCTCTCCAGCAGCCGGCAGAGAGCGGCTAGATACCGAAACCGCTGCCCTGGAGCGCATACTGCTTGAGTCTCGAACTTCAGAAGGGATGTCAATCGAGCAGATCAAGAAACTACAGCCAGGCAGCGAACTGGCAATTTCGCAACTGATTGCCGATGGCTTAATTCAAGGCCCGCAAGCAATTACGGGGAGGCTGCTTTTGACACTCAAGGGTCGCTTGCTTGCCGACGCAGTTGTTCGAGCACTATCCAGCTGACAATTAGTTACTTTCAGCAGGTAATATTGGCACTCAGAAGCTTTGAGTGCTAACTAGGTAGGTGATTGAGCTTGATTCCAGAAAGACCCCTCGAGGTTCTAAAAGCAATCGTGCAAGATTACATCCAGAGCAATGAGCCAGTTGGTTCCAAGTCTTTAGTTGAGCGTCACTCCTTCGGAGTGTCCGCTGCCACCATTCGAAACGACATGGCGATTCTAGAAGAAGAAGAGCTTATTGCCGCCCCGCACACCTCCAGCGGTCGAGTCCCAACAGATAAGGGGTATCGCTTATTTGTTGATCGTCTAAACGAAGTCAAGCCAATTAGCAATGCTGAGCGCGCCGCAATTGAAGGCTTCATGTCAAAAAGCTCAGACCTTGACGAAACTCTAAGCCAAACAGCACGCTTACTTTCCCAGCTAACGAACGAGATTGCACTGGTTCAGTATCCAAGCCTTGGCAAAGCCTCCGTTAGACACATTGAGCTAATCGCCATAGACGAAAAGCGACTTCTTTTGATGCTGATAACTGACTCTGGTCGGATTCAACAGCACGTGATGGAAGTAGCCTCAGGCTACGATTCATCAGCAGTAGAAAAACTAAGAAACTTCCTAAACGACAAAGTTGCTGGCAAGCCACTTTCCCAGGTGAACAAGACTCTTCGCTCATCCAAAGATGAAATTGCTGGCCCGCTGCAAGTACTTGCCAACACTGTGATTCCAGAAGTTGCATTACTTGTTGACGCCAACAGCCAGGAGAAGATTCTGCTAGCAGGAACTTCCAACTTGGCAAAACGACAGGGTGAATTTCCTGGGAGCATCTCGCCGGTTCTAGAAGCAATTGAAGAGCAGGTTGTTTTACTAAAGTTGATTTCCGAGATGCAGGCAGATCAGCACGGTGTCTCACTAAGAATCGGTAGAGAAAACACCGTTGATGCACTGTCAAATACTTCAGTTTTGGTTTCTGGATATGAGAACCAAGGTAGCGAAGTGGCAAAAGTTGGAGTGATCGGTCCAACCAGAATGGACTACTCATCCAACATTGGCGCTGTTCGAGCGGTTGCTAGGTATCTCACTCAATCTCTTGGAGGGCTCTAACTCTTGGCAGATCATTACGAGATTCTTGGCGTTTCCAGGAGCGCATCTTCGGAAGAAATAAAAAAGGCTTATAGAAAACTAGCCCGCGAGCTACACCCAGACGTAAACGATTCTGATGAAGCCCAAGAACGCTTCAAGTTGGTTACTCACGCTTACGAAGTGTTAGGTGATGATCCAGCAAGGCGCAGGTACGATTCCGGCGGTGATTCTCAGAGCTTTGGTTTTGGAGATATCTTTGAAACATTTTTTGGTGGCGGACAGCGTGGACCTCGCTCGAGAGCCGAAAGAGGTCAAGATGCGCTGCTTCGAGTTGAGCTAAGTTTCGAAGAAGCAATCTTTGGGGTTGAGAAGTCAATTCCGGTTGATACCGCTGTTTTATGTGACACGTGTAATGGAAGTTGTGCGAAACCTGGGACCAGCCCAAGAGTTTGTGACATCTGCCACGGAAGTGGTCAGGTCCAGACCCAGGTTCGTTCACTTCTTGGTGCCATGGTCACTACAAGCCCATGTGGGTCTTGTCGCGGCTACGGCCACGTAATACCTGAGCCTTGTCTTGATTGTCGTGGTCAAGGAAGAGTGCGGGCAAGAAGAGATATCGAACTCAAAATTCCTGCCGGTGTTGAAGATGGAATCAGGTTGCAGCTTTCTGGCTCCGGTGAGGTTGGATTTGGCGGTGGACCAAGCGGAGATCTCTACGTTGACATTTCTATCGCACCTCATCAGCTTTACGGTAGGTCCGGTGACGAACTAACTTGCGAGCTTGAGCTGCCTCTTCATGAAGCTGCCCTTGGAACGCTGGTAAAAATCAAAACTTTTGATGGAGAGATTGAGTTGCAAATCCCAGCTGGTTCACAAACCGGCGACACCGTAAGTGTCAAAGGAAAAGGTTTTGGCAGGCTTCGCCAATCCGGCAGAGGAGATCTGGTTGTGACTCTTTCGGTAAAGATCCCAACCAAGCTGGACTCAAAGCAAAAGGAACTTTTTAGAACATTGGCCGGATTACGAAAAGCAGACAGCGCAGGTCTTGTTCCGAGAAAGTCAGGCGCGTTCCAGGGTAGACGTCGTGGTTGAGCCACTTTTTATTTCACCCATCCCTTCGGACACAAAAACCGGTTCCAAAATCAGAATTGCCGGCGCCGAAGCAAAGCACGCAATGTCGGTTCGCAGACTTCAAGTTGGAGAGGCCATTTCTGTTTCGGACGGGCAGGGCCAAAAAGCCCGTGGCAAAGTCAGCGAGCTGTCAAAGGATTTTCTGGAGCTCAATGTTGAATCAGTTGAAAACATCGAAAGGCCAAAGCCGCAGCTTGTTTTGGTCCAGGCTTTAGCCAAGGGTGATCGCGATGAAATGGCAGTGCAGGCCTGCACCGAACTGGGCATTCAAACAGTAATTCCCTGGCAGAGCGAGAGATCAGTATCGATTTGGAAATCCGAAAAACAAGACAAGCACCGGTTGCGCTGGCAAACCATCGCAACCGAAGCTGCCAAGCAATCTCTTCGACCCTTTATACCTGAGGTTGAGAAGGTTTTGGGAACAGCGCAGCTAATAGATCGCCTGAAGAGCTTCGATCTAACACTTGTTTTAGACCCGACATCGAGCACTGCACTCACGAGCGTGTCCCTCATAGGACACCAGTCGATAGCTATCGTTGTTGGCCCAGAAGGTGGCATTAGCCCCCAAGAACTTGAACAGTTTCGATCCGCTGGATTGAGTCTGGTTGGTCTTGGAAGTGGCATTTTGAGAACTTCAACGGCAGGAGTAGCGGTAGTTTCCTACCTGCAAGCAACCCTTGGAAATTGGAGCTAGGGCTAGCTAAAACTAGACTGAAATACATGACAGAAGCCTCCTGCATCTTTTGCAAAATAGTTTCAGGCGATATTGCCTCGGACAAAATTGCAGAAACTGCGAACACCTTGGCATTTAGGGATATTGCTCCGCTATCAAAGGTCCATCTGTTAGTGATTCCAAAAAAGCATTACAAGAACGTTGTTGAGCTAGCGGAAGCATCTCCTACGGTATTGGGTGAACTAATGTCACAGGCAACCAAACTGGCTCAGGAACACACCAATGGCTCTTTCAAGTTACAGTTCAATACCGGCAGCGAAGCCGGTCAGACTATTTTTCATGCCCACGCTCACGTTTTATCAGATAACTCAAAGGACGGCTCTTGACATCATCCGAATCTAAAGATTCAAAAACTGTCGTAATAGAAATTTCCGGTGTTGACCCCATATTCGTTTTTGGGCCTGAAGACAAACTACTTAGAACAATCGAGGAGAGCTTCCCCGATGTTCGGTTCACGGCTCGCGGTAATGAGATTGAGATTTCTGGGCCGGTCACAACTGTTGCCCTAGCCGAGCAGCGCTTGAGGCAGATTATCTCGGCGGTTTCTTCCGGAAGGGAAGTTACTCCAGCAGATTTAAAAAGAACCGAACCTGATCTTCTCTCGCAAAGCATCCTTAGCTCCAGGGGTAAGTCGATCAGGCCAAAAACCGCGGGTCAAAAAGAGTACGTCGAGTCGATTGATAAAAACACCATTGTTTTTGGAATTGGTCCTGCTGGAACCGGAAAGACCTACCTTGCCATGGCAAAAGCCGTGCAGGCTCTTCAGCGCAAGGAAGTTTCCAGAATCATCTTGACTAGACCAGCAGTTGAAGCTGGAGAGCGCCTTGGTTTTCTTCCAGGAACCCTGAGCGAGAAAATCGACCCTTATCTAAGACCTTTGTTTGATGCCCTCCACGAAATGCTCGATCCTGATGCTGTTCCAAGAATGATCGCCACCGGAACCATTGAAGTAGCGCCTCTTGCCTACATGCGAGGTCGGACACTGAATGACTCGTTTATTATCTTGGACGAGGCTCAAAACACCACGGCGGAGCAGATGAAGATGTTCCTGACTCGATTGGGATTTAATTCGAAGATGGTTGTCACAGGAGACATCACTCAAGTTGACCTGCAGGGGGGAGTGTCTGGCCTCCGGGTAGCCTCTAGAGTTCTTGCCAACGTTGACGACGTTCACTTCTCTCAAATGAGCTCCGCGGATGTCATTAGGCATCCATTAGTTGGGAAAATCGTCGATGCGTATGATCGTGCCGATGCTGCAAGTCCCAAGAAGGCCAACTAGTTGAGTATTGAAATCAGCAACGAAACCGAATTTGCTATTGATGAAGTTCGGGTTCTTCGCCTTGCCGAGTTTGCTTTAGACAGAATGAAAATTGATCCTGCAGCTGAGCTAGCAATAATCTTTGTGGACGAACCTGCTATGGAGCAATTGCATTTACAGTGGATGGACGAGCCAGGACCAACTGATGTGCTGAGTTTTCCTATGGACGAGCTTCGCCCAGGAACGGAGTCGGAACCAACACCTCCTGGACTACTCGGAGATATTGTTATTTGCCCAACCGTGGCCCAAAAGCAAGCGGTCACCGCAGGTCACGAAACCATTAATGAGGTCTTGCTGCTAACTACCCATGGAGTGTTGCACCTATTGGGCTTTGATCACGCGGAACCAGAAGAAGAACTTGAGATGTTCGGCATTCAGAAGTCAATATTGAAGGCCTACTACGAAAGCGAGAGCAGTCAACTTGTCGGAGAGTAACAGGTTTGCCTTTATTGGCAAAGTATTCGCAAAAAAGCAGGTGGACGCCACCGAGGCTGAGGAGTATGAGCAAGAGCTTATTGACTCAGTCGAAGACTTCTCAGAAACCATTACCCGCGAGGTAATGGTTCCAAGGATCGACATCGCAACAATAACTGCCGAATCAAACCTGGATAGTGCGATGACCATGTTCTTGTATAGCGGCTACTCTCGTTTACCCGTTACCGGTAAGAACACCGATGACATCGTAGGGATCTTGTACCTCAAGGATGTAGCGAAGATTTTGCATGAAAGCCCAAAGATTATGTTTGAAAAAACTGCTGAGGACCTGGCCAGGTCGGCAATATTTGTCCCAGAGTCCAAACCCCTTAAAGACTTGCTGCAGGAAATGCAAAAAAGCTCCACACACATAGCTGTAGTAATAGATGAGTATGGCGGTGTAGCGGGACTAGTAACCATGGAAGACCTAATTGAAGAGCTAGTTGGCGACATCGCCGATGAGTACGACAAAGAGATCCCTGATGTCGAGAAGCTCGCAGTGGACCTTTATCGAGTAAATGCTCGCTTCTCCCTGTTTGAGCTAGGTGAACTACTAGAGATAGAGCTAGAAGACGATGACGTTGATTCGGTTGGTGGTTGGCTCACTAAAGGCCTAGGAGCTCTTCCAAAGCTTGGTGATCAGATAGTAATCAACGGACTTGAGTTAACAGCTGACCGCGTTGAAGGCCGCACAAGGCGATTGGTAACTGTTTTGGTTCGAGTATTGGCCGAACCAGATCCCGAGGAACAGTCAACTGATGAGTAATGAATTTCGCGCGGGGTTTGTGACCTTCGTCGGTCGACCCAACGTCGGAAAATCAACTCTCACAAACGCTCTGGTTGGCGAGAAGATTGCAATCACGAGTGATAAGCCACAAACCACAAGAAAAGCTATTCGAGGTATTGCACACCTAGAATCTGGCCAACTAATCATTGTTGATACCCCAGGTCTTCATCGCCCACGGACCCTACTCGGTGAAAGACTCAACGACCTTGTTGCCTCAACTCTTGGCGAGGTTGATGTGATTGGCATGTGTTTTCCAGCTGGCGACAAAATAGGCCCAGGGGATAAGTTCATCAACGAGCAGCTAAGTAGCTTCCCAAAAGCCAAGTGCGTGGCAATTGTCACCAAGAGCGAAACGGTTTCTAGGGAAGAGCTAGCTAATCAACTACTTGAAGTATCTAAGCTCCGTGACTGGAGCGAAATCATTCCAGTGTCTGCGATAGCTGGCTCACAGCTAGATGAATTAGCTCAATTACTTGTTGACATGATGCCACTATCTGAAGAGCTTTACCCAAAAGAGACAATCACTGACGAGTCAATTGAATCTAGGATCTGCGAACTAATTCGGGAGGCCTCCTTAGAAGGTGTTCGTCACGAATTGCCTCACTCGCTAGCGGTCACCATGGACGAGATGAAAAAACGCGAGAACTCAGATCTGACGGACATTCACGCCAACATCTTTGTTGAGCGTGACAGCCAGAAGGGGATCGTTCTGGGCAAGGGCGGCTCGCGCCTAAAGGACGTAGGGACCAGAGCCCGCAAGGAAATAGAGGCTCTTATTGGTGGACCAGTATTTCTCAGCCTGAGAGTAAAAATTGCTCACGAGTGGCAGCGGGATCCAAAGCAGCTAGGAAAACTGGGCTTTTAAGTGTTAGCCTCTTTTGGTGTTCTCTGAGCTACTACTTAGTGGCCGCGGCGAGGCCTAACAAACGGCCTTCCTCGTCGCGGAGCTTTGTTATAGCCGACTCAGACAATCTTTAGGAGAGCACAATTGCAAAACCAACAACAACCTTCTTCGATGCCGGTGCATCGCTATAAACCTTTTCACGAGCAAATCAAGATTGAGCTCCCGGATCGCACCTGGCCCACCAAGCGCATAGAGAAAACCCCACGCTGGTGTGCGGTGGATCTTAGAGACGGTAACCAGGCTCTGATTGACCCAATGTCACCAGAGCGCAAACTAAAGATGTTCCAGCTGCTAGTTCGCATGGGTTACAAGGAAATCGAAGTGGGTTTTCCTTCAGCTAGCCAAACCGATTTTGACTTTGTTCGAGTGCTAATCAAAGACGGTCACATCCCAGAAGATGTCACGATTCAGGTTCTAACTCAAGCTAGGGATCACCTAATCGAGAGAACCTATGAATCGCTGGTTGGAGCCAAAAACGTAATTGTCCACTTTTACAACTCGACTTCTGTCTTGCAGAGAAAAGTTGTTTTCAACCAGGACAAAGACGGAATCAAGAAGATTGCCCTGGATGCTGCGAAAAAGTGCAAGTCACTAGAGCACATGCTTCCAGGTACCAATATTTTTTACGAGTACTCCCCGGAAAGCTACACCGGCACAGAGTTGGAGTACGCGCTGGAGGTTTGCAACGCGGTAATTGAGGAAATTGCACCAACACCAAATCGTCAGATGGTTATTAACCTTCCGGCAACCGTGGAGATGACAACACCAAATGTTTACGCGGACTCAATTGAGTGGATGAGTAGAAGACTCGTAAAGCGTGAGAGCGTGATCTTGTCCTTGCACCCGCACAACGACCGCGGAACCGCTATTGCAGCTGCAGAACTTGGTTACCTAGCGGGTGCGGACCGAATCGAGGGTTGCCTATTTGGAAACGGTGAGCGCACTGGAAACGTTGACCTGGTTACCCTTGGGTTGAATCTGTTTTCTCAAGGCATTGATCCGCAGATTGATTTTGGTGACATCGATGAGATCAAGCGCACCGTTGAGTACTGCAACCAGCTCCCGGTTGCAGAGCGCTCACCTTATGGTGGCGACCTTGTTTACACCGCATTTTCTGGTTCGCACCAAGACGCCATCAAAAAAGGCTTCGAGGCCATGCACAAAACTGCAACCGAAAGCGGAAAAGATATCTCTGAACTTGAGTGGGCAGTGCCGTATCTTCCAATTGATCCAATGGATGTTGGAAGAAGCTACGAGGCGGTTATTCGCGTTAACTCTCAGTCCGGTAAGGGTGGCGTTGCCTACCTGTTGAAATCTGACCACTCACTCGATCTTCCAAGAAAGCTTCAGATCGAGTTCTCCAGGGTAGTGCAAGGCCTTACCGATACCGAAGGTGGCGAAGTCAGCTCTGAAAAGCTCTGGGAAATTTTCCAAGACGAATACCTTCCTGCACCAATTGAAAAGTCTGAACTCAAGTGGGGACGCTTTGAGCTAAAGCGCATGAAGACCGAAAGTGAAATGGACGGGGAAGTAAAGCTTCAGATCGTTTTGCGTGATGGCGATAAAGAAGTTGAGGCTTTTGGAACCGGAAACGGACCAATCTCTGCCTTCTTGGCAATTCTTACAGCGCAGGGTGTTGAGACCAGGTTGCTCGATTACATCGAGCACACCATGAGCGCCGGAGGCGACGCTCAGGCCGCTTCGTATATTGAGCTTGATGTGGCGGGCAAGACCCTCTGGGGAGTGGGAATCGATTCCGACATCGCCACTTCTTCGCTCAAAGCAGTTATTTCGGGAGTAAATCGCGCCATACGTGCCTGACACAAGCGCTAGGTCGCATGCTCGTTAGATACTGGTCTAGTGCCCGTTTATCGCGATGAAGCCGTTGTGCTTCGAACTCACAAGCTAGGTGAAGCTGACCGTATCGTCACTTTGCTATCGCGCACCCGCGGTCAAATCAGAGCCGTTGCCAAAGGAGTTCGCCGAACAGCATCGAAGTTTGGCTCAAGGCTAGAGCCATTCATGGTTGTCGATGCGCAGTTCTACGAAGGTAAGAATTTGGATATCGTAAATCAGGTTGAAACCATCGGCTCTTACGGCGGATCAATCATTGACGACTATGGAGCATTTACCGCTGCCAACGCCATGGTTGAAGCAGCCGAGCGACTCACAATGGAAGAGTCTTCACCGCAGCAATACCTGCTGTTAGTTGGAGCACTTCGTTCGCTTGCAACCAAAGAGCATGACTCATCGCTGATTTTGGATTCTTATTTGCTTCGTGCTTTAGCTATCGCTGGTTGGGCACCAAGCTTTGATGACTGTGCCAGGTGTGACGCCAAAGGTCCTCACACAGCTTTTGTGATGCAGGTCGGCTCTGTAGTTTGCCAGGAATGTAAGCCAATTGGTGCTATTTCTTTGTCTCTGGAAACAACTGCACTACTTGGTGCCTTGCTATCTGGCGACTGGGAACTAGCGGAAAATTCCGCACCGGGCGCCAGAGCAAACGCATCGGGTATCGTTGCTGCGTATAGTCAGTGGCATATTGAGCGCGGTCTCAAATCAATGCCCCACGTCGAAAGAGCATGATGGAGTTTCAGCCAGTAGCAAAAAAGGGCCTCAAGGTTCCTAAGTTTTCCCAGGTTCCAAAACACATCGCAATTGTGATGGACGGTAATGGCCGTTGGGCGAACAAGCGAGGTCTTACCAGAGTCGAAGGACATAAAGCTGGCGAGGCAGCACTTCTTGACGTAGTAGCAGGAGCAATCGAAGCTGGTGTTTCGGAGCTATCTGTATTCGCTTTCTCTACTGAGAATTGGAAGCGCTCTCCTGAAGAAGTTCGCTTCCTAATGGGCTTCAATAAAGAGGTTCTCAGAGCCCGAAGGGATCAGCTAAACAACTGGGGTGTAAAGATTCGCTGGGTTGGTAGAAGACCCAAGCTTTGGGCCAGCGTAATTGATGAGCTTGAAGAAGCGCAGCGGATGACCAAAAAGAACAAAGTTCTAACTTTGACGATGTGTGTGAACTATGGTTCACGCATCGAGATTGTCGATACCGTAAATGAGATCACGCAGCTTGTTGCAAAAAAGAAACTCAAGCCCGGCTCAGTGACCGAAAAAGGTTTTGGCAAGCTGCTTTCCACAAACCCCCTGAAGGATGTGGATCTTTTTGTCAGGTCTTCGGGGGAGAAGCGCATGTCAAATTTCCTGCTATGGCAAAGTGCCTATGCTGAGCTGGTGTTTAGTGAAGTGCTTTGGCCAGATTTCGACCGCCAGGAGCTCTGGCGGGCAATTGAGCAGTATTCGACTAGGCAGCGCCGCTTCGGGGCTGCAATCGATAGCCCTAAGGGCTAACTAGCCAACTAAACTGGGGTTCAGCCTTAGTTCAGGCTTTATCTATTTTTTTGGAGTTCAAATTGGCCACCACCAATCGCCTAGATTCGGCAATTGCCCTCGCTAAACGCAGAGGTTTTGTCTTTCCGGCAGGAGAAATCTATGGTGGCACCCGTTCCGCTTGGGATTATGGACCACTTGGAGTTGAACTCAAAGAAAACATCAAACGTCAGTGGTGGCGATCTGTTGTAAACAGCCGCGAGGACGTAGTTGGCCTAGATTCCTCAGTGATCCTGCCAAGAAAAGTGTGGGAAGCATCCGGACACGTAAAAGAGTTTGTTGATCCACTGATTGAGTGCACCAGCTGTAACAAAAGATTCCGCCAGGATCACCTTGAGGAAGCCTTCGAAGAGAAAAAGGGACGTGCACCAGAGTCCATGAAGGACATCGCGTGCCCTAACTGTGGCACCAGGGACTCCTGGACTGAACCCAAGCAGTTCAACGGTCTACTAAAGACCCACCTTGGACCAGTTGAAGATGAATCTGGAATGCACTACCTAAGGCCAGAAACGGCTCAGGGAATCTTCGTGAACTTCGCCAACGTCCTAGGAGCGGCGCGCATGAAGCCGCCATTTGGAATTGGTCAGATCGGAAAGAGTTTCCGCAATGAAATTACTCCTGGAAACTTTATTTTTAGAACACGCGAATTTGAGCAAATGGAAATGGAATTCTTTGTTCAACCAGGCACCGACGAGACTTGGCACGAGTACTGGATTCAAGAGCGTTTCAACTGGTACGTAAATCTTGGAATCAATCCTGAAAACCTTAGGTTGTTCGAACACCCGAAGGAAAAGCTTTCGCACTATTCCAAGCGGACAGTAGACATCGAATACCGTTTTGGTTTTCCTGGAAGCGAATTTGGTGAACTCGAGGGAGTTGCTAACCGCACTGACTTTGACCTAGCAACTCACGCAAGAGAATCCGGTGTTGACCTTAGCTACTTCGATCAGAGCATCAATGAGCGCTGGACACCTTATGTTATAGAGCCAGCAGCTGGTCTAACGAGGTCCCTAATGGCTTTCTTGGTCGACGCCTACGCCGAAGATGAAGCACCAAATACTAAAGGCGGCGTTGATGTTAGAACCGTGCTGCGCTTGGACTACAGATTGGCACCGGTGAAGGCAGCCGTGCTTCCACTTTCTCGCAATGAAGATCTTTCACCAGTTGCCAGAAAACTAGCCAACGATTTGCGTGAGAGCTGGAACATTGACTTCGATGATTCCGGAGCAATTGGACGCCGCTACCGCAGGCAAGATGAAATCGGAACACCTTTTTGCATCACTGTTGATTTTGACTCTTTGCAGGATCAGGCAGTTACTGTTCGCGAGCGAGACAGTATGGAACAGCAGCGAGTTTCCCTAGACAAGCTAAAGGGTTACCTGGCTGAGAAGTTGGTCTAATCATTCATGCAGGCACAAACTAAACCGGCTTTGAGCTATGGCAACATAGCAATTGATGTCCCGGTAGTACTTGCCCCAATGGCTGGAATCACCAACACCGCTTATAGAAGACTCTGCCAAGGCTTTGGCGGTGGACTCTACGTTTCGGAAATGGTTACCTCGAGAGCTCTTGTAGAGCGAACTGAAGAGTCCATGAGACTCATCGGCCACCATGAGAGTGAAAAGGTTCGCTCTGTGCAGCTATACGGAGTTGATCCCAAAACCATTGCAGACGCAGTCACCATGCTGGTCTCTGAAGATCGCGCCGACCACATCGATCTAAACTTTGGCTGCCCGGTTCCAAAAGTCACACGTAAGGGTGGTGGAGCAGCTCTTCCTTGGAAGCAAGATCTATTTCAGGCTATTGTCCAAAACGCTGTCAAGGCTGCTGGTGATATTCCAGTAACGGTAAAGATGCGTAAGGGTATCGACGCTGATCACCTGACTTTCTTAGAATCTGGAAAAGCCGCAAGGGATGCCGGAGTGGCGGCGGTTGCACTGCATGGCAGAACTGCCGCTGATTACTACTCTGGCAAGGCTGACTGGGACGCAATTGCCGAACTAAGGGCTGCACTACCTGATGTTCAAGTTCTTGGAAACGGAGACATTTGGTCTGCGCAAGATGCTGTGAACATGATGAAGCAAACCGGTGTCGACGGCGTAGTTGTCGGTAGAGGATGCCTTGGAAGACCATGGCTATTTGCAGATCTAGAAAACGCCTTCCGCTCTTATCTTGAAAACCCAAATGCCAACATCAATTACTCGCAGGTGCAGCCAAACCTGGGCGAGGTCGCCGATGCTTTCAAGCAGCACGCCGTGCTGCTGGTTGAGTTCTTCGGAGACGAACTGCGTGCTTGCAGGGATATCAGAAAGCACGTGGCTTGGTACTTCAAGGGCTACCCGGTTGGCGGGTCTTTGCGAGCTGCTCTTGCAAGCGTTGAAACCCTGACCCACATGGACGAACTGCTTGGCACTCTAGATCGAACCATGCCCTACCCAGGAGACGAAGCTGAGGGTCCTAGGGGAAGAGCGGGCGGTATGAAAAGCTGTGCTTTGCCAGAGAACTGGTTGGATTCCAGAGAACTTGGCGATTCAGCGAGACTTTCGCTTTTGGAAGCTGAACTTAGCGTTTCGGGTGGCTAAATGATTAGCCGAGGTTACCAAGAATCAGATCAAGAAAGATTTGTTACAGAAGATCGCGTGGGCTCAATCAAAAGAGGCGAATTCGCAAGAGATAGAGCGAGAGTCTTACACTCTTCAGCGCTTCGAAGACTTGGGGCAAAAACTCAAGTGTTGTCGCCTTCAAATGGTGACTTTGCAAGAACCAGACTTACTCACTCTCTCGAGGTTGCTCAAGTCGGTCGCGAGATGGCTCAAGAACTCGGTATTGATCCAGATGTAGTTGATACCGCTTGCTTGGCTCACGATCTAGGGCACCCTCCCTTTGGACACAACGGCGAAGCGGCATTGAACGAATGGTCTAAAGACTTCGGGGGATTCGAAGGCAACGCTCAAACCCTAAGGCTGCTCTCCAGAATCGAGCCAAAAGTTTTTGACGCGCAAGGAAGAAGCCGGGGCCTAAACCTCACTCGCGCAGTGTTGGATGCTTCTTGCAAGTACCCGTGGTCTAGAGAATCAGGTCAGGCAGAAACTGGAGGAGACTACTCGGTCAAATTCGGTTACTACCAGGACGACAAAGAAGTCTTCGAATTCCTAAGAGCCGGCGCAACACCAATGCGTAAGTGCATCGAAGCCGAGGTTATGGATTTTGCTGATGACGTCGCATACTCTGTTCACGACTTCGAGGATGCGATTGTCTCGGGATATGTGAATCTAGCCGAGATCAACTCGACAGCGTCTGATGCTGAACTGATTCAAAAAATTGCCCAGTGGGATGGGTCTGATTTGTCTAGTTCGGATTTTGAAGCAGCTCTTGCTAGGTTGCGCTCAAATAGTTACTGGCTCGCAAGTCACAGCGGTGAAATGAAAGATCAGGCAACACTCAAGAACCTAACTAGCGCCCTAATTGGTTCATTCGTTAGACGAACCACAGACCAAACAGAACTAGCAAATGCGTCGGAGCATCTAGTTAGATACCAGGGAGCCCTGGTGGTGCCTTCAGAGGTCAGGGCTGAGATTGCGGTTCTAAAGGGAATTGTCTCGGCTTATCTGATGTCAGATGAGAAAAGGCAGCCTTATTACCAGTGGCAAAGGGCGATTCTTTCAGAGCTAGCAGATGCACTTTTGGCAGGCAATGGAAAGCAGCTTGATACCTACTGCGCAAGCGCTTGGCAGCAAGCGACTACAGACGAGCAAAGACATCGCGTGATAGTTGATCAGGTGGCATCACTTACTGACGTATCCGCCCTAAGCCTGCACCACGAACTAGTGACTAAATAGGATTATCAAGTGGCCGGAAAAATAAGCGCAAGAGACATCGAGGAAGTAAAGGCTCGGGTCAATATTGCAGACGTTATCGGCGGGTACGTTGCCCTAAAGCCAGCCAGTGCTGGAAGCCTAAAGGGGCTTTGCCCTTTTCACCAAGAGAAGTCTCCGTCATTTAATGTGCGGCCCCTGCAGGGCTTTTATCACTGCTTTGGATGTGGTGCAGGCGGAGATGTTTACAAGTTCCTGCAGGAAATGGAATCCCTTAGCTTCTATGAAGCGGTTGAAAACCTAGCTCAAAAAGCGAGCTACACACTTACCTATGAAGCAGGCTCAAATGCTCCAGACCAGGGACAAAAAGCCAGAATCTATGAGGCTAACCTAGCTGCTTCAAAATACTTTGCGGAGCAATTAGGAACAGAGGCTGCAACTACCGGTCGAGACTTCTTGAAATCGCGTGGATTTGATAAGTCGGCTGCCGAAACCTTTGGTGTTGGTTTTGCGCCCAAGGGTTGGAACAACCTGGTTGATCACCTGAAAACCTTGGGTTTCACCGAAGACGAATTGGTGCTTGCCTCACTGGCCTCTAAGGGAGAGCGTGGTCTCTACGACAAGTTCCGCGGAAGACTGATTTGGCCGATTAGAGACACCTCTAATCAGGTAATTGGTTTTGGCGCTAGAAAGCTTTTTGATGACGATCAGGGACCCAAGTACCTAAACACTTCTGAAACTCCGGTGTATCACAAGTCGGCAGTTCTCTATGGAATCGATCTAGCTAAAAAGGAAATCTCGAAGTCACAAAAGGTTGTAGTTGTCGAGGGATACACAGACGTGATGGCTTGCCACCTAGCTGGGGTCACCACTGCAGTTGCAACCTGTGGAACTGCTTTTGGCGACGAGCACATCAGAATTCTAAATCGCATGCTCTCAGCAAACGTAGATAACCCTGCAGAAGTAATTTTCACTTTCGACCCCGACGAAGCAGGTCAAAAGGCAGCAATGCGAGCCTTTGCTGATGCCGATAAGTTCCACGCCAACAGTTTTATTGCGGTTGGACCAGATGGGCTAGACCCTTCGGATCTAAGGGTGCAAAAAGGCGATGAAGCGGTGCAGCTGATGATTGAAAGCAAGAAACCAATCTACGAGTTTGCAATTAAGCAGAAATTGAAGAACTTTGACCTTTCCAGCGTTGAGGGTCGAGTCGGTGCCGCCAGAGCAGCCGCCAATGTTATTGCAACAATTCGTGATTCAGCCATGCGATCTGTTTACCTGCGAGAAGTTGCTAACTGGGTAAACCTAGACGTATCGGAAGTTAGCGCTTTGGTGGACCGTGCCATAAAGGACAAGGTTGTTGCAGCAGTGACGCCCATGAGACAAGACGTTGCCCCGGAGCCGGCAACACAGTCTTTTGAGGAACCAGACCTAAGGGATCCAACTATTCGATTCGAGCGCCAGTTGCTGGAGGTTTTGATTCAGCATCCGGCAGAAATTGAAGAAGACAAGTTCAGAGAACTAGTTTCTGGAGACTTCCTAGCAAGGGCCCACTCCTTACTAGCCTCCGTACTGGCCTCCAATGCATCACACCGTAAAGATTCCAACTGGTTGGTAAAGCTCTCAGAAGCCTTGGACCCTGCTCTTCACCAAAGCTTAAGAGCAATGGCCGCCACGGCACTTCCTGCCAGCACTCAAGAAGAGCTAAAGCGCTACATCGATGGAGTAGTCGTTAGTGGTTTCATAAACCTTCTCACCAGAGAGAAGCTTTCTTTGCAGGCCGTGCTTCGCCAAACCGAACCCACTGATGAAGCAAAGATAAGTGAAATCCAGAAAGAACTCATGGATATTGAAAAGCGCAGAAGGGCTCTTCAGGGTGGCTAACAACTTAGTTGCTATCGAACCCAAGAGCTTTTCGGAATACGAAAAAGCTCTTGAAAAAGGCGGCGCGAAGCTCTCACCTATTGGCCCCGAGGTTCGTGGGCTAATTTGGACTGACTATTCTTCTCCCGCCGCTCTTGGAGAGCTGATTGACTCTAATCCTCAGCTGGAGTGGGTTCAGCTACCGTTTGCCGGAGTTGATGCATTTGCAGAGCAGCTGGACAAGGGCGTGCTTTTTACTAGCGCTAAAGGCGCGTATCGGGAACCAGTTGCCGAGCACGCACTAATGCTCGCACTTGCACTGGGACGAAAGATCCCCATTCGTGTAAAAGCCTCTAGCTGGGGTAAGAAAGAAGCTTTTAGTTTTTACGATTCAAAGGTTTTACTCATTGGCGCCGGAGGAATATCGGAGGAGCTTGTAAAACTTCTTGCACCATTTAGAGCAGAGATAACAGTGGTTCGAAACAACCCAGAGCTCACATTTGCTGGCGCAAAGGTTATTGCCGGGCTAGATCAACTTGAAAGCTTGCTACCGAAAGCTGATCTTGTGATTGTTACTTGCGCTTTGACCGATCAAACTCTTGGGCTAATCAATTACGAGAGGCTCTCACTTTTCAAGCCCACGGCATATCTTGTGAATGTGGCCAGGGGGCCAATCGTCGTTAGCGATGATCTAGTTCGAGCTTTGGAGGATGGGCGTCTAGCTGGTGCGGGATTGGATGTAACTGACCCGGAACCGTTGCCGGATGGACACGCCTTTTTTGGCCGTGACGACCTAATTTTGACCCCTCACACCGCTGACACCAAAGAGATAGTCACCAGGCTATTTGCTGTCCGAATTGAGGAAAATGTTAAGGCTTTTCTAGGCAACGGCGCTTGGGTGGGCAAGGTTAGCCCCACCTTGGGCTACTGATTTATCAATGCTCGCATTTTTGGTAGTGTTGGAGGCTGCGTAAGCATTCCTCGGTAGCTCAATTGGCAGAGCAATCGGCTGTTAACCGATAGGTTCTTGGTTCGAGTCCAAGCCGGGGAGCCAGAGAATCCCACTTCCACCAATAGCACTTTCAGGAGATCTGCGTGATTCGCTGGATACTAGAAACCAAATGGCTTCCAGAGGCTGCTCTTTTCGCAGCCCTATTAGTCGTATTCGGAGGATTCAGCGCAGTAACAAGTGGATGGATTTCATTCCTGACTACCGTTGCGTTTTCTCTGGCCTCACTGTTTGTCAGAAACTACAGCTACCTAACCGGTGTAATGCTCTTTGTAGGGGCCGCCTTGCACCTTGGCTTTTCGGTCGCACCATCTTTTGGAAATTTAGTCCTTGCAGCTGTAGCTTTTGTAGCTGGTGTATTTACGGCTAATCCTTGGCGTCTAGTAAACATCATTGCTGTTAGCGCAACGGCACTCTTGATAATTGCCAGCTCTTCATATAACCCAAATCTTGAACTGCCAAACTTGGGAGTTTTTGAGTTCACAGACAGTGGAAGACTGGTTTTGTTTATTACCGGGTCGATACTGGCATCGAGCCTAATTGGCCTTGCTGCAGTCGGCGGTCGTCTGGTTCGTGAGCAATACATTCAGAGGCAATTTCAAAGCAATCGTAGATACACAAATTCCGAGCAAGACGAAATTTCTCTAGAGCTTGCTGAGCAAGCGAAGCGCTTCGAGATGGCGGGGGACATGAACGAAAGTGCTGTCCAGCACGTTTCCTCGGTGATTACTAATGCTGAAGCGGGTTTGTATACCGCGAAGCTAGATCCGACTGCGGGTTTGCGAGCTTTGGATAAAGTGCTGCTGAGCGCTAAGGCAGCCCATGCAGAACTTAGAAGGCTTTACGAGACCATTAATCGAGGCACGATGGTCTCCACCGCTCCTCCCACTCTGGAGAGCATTCCAGCTCTTGAGCTAGCAATGCGCGAGGCTGGTTTCAATATGGCCGTTACCTACTCGGGCTCTCGTGTTGACTTAGATCCCTCAATGGAGATTGCAATCTACCGAATCGTTTTCGAGGCAATCAAGAATGTTCGTCAGCACAACCCAAAGGGCACCATGGTTACCGTGGAGCTCACCTGGTTTGAGACCAGCCTTCAGGTAATCATTCGAGACAATGGTGTTGAGGTGGTTCGAAAGAGTGCCGTTGGCCCCAATGGTTTACCTGCTCCCTACGACGCCAACGATGACATCGATAACCTTCTAGAAAGAGTTGTTGGACCAGGCATCACTGCTATGCGTGAGCGAGTGGAGAGCTTCGGTGGGTCGCTAGAAGCTCAGCGAATAGTCGGTGTTGGTTTTACCGTGTCAGCTCTTTTTCCAATCATTCGCCTAAAGCAAGACTGATAAGAACACCTTTAGAAAATGAGCCAATCACTTCGAATCGCCCTGATTGATTGGAACGCCAGTGTTCGATCTGCCAGGAGGGCAATACTTGACGCCACAGAAAATCTAACTGTTGTCTTCGAATCTGATGGCAGAACGGATGAGCTTAATCAGCTACCTGATTTGCTGGTGGATGTTCTCGTCATGGATCAACAGTTAGATAGCAAAACTGGAGTTGACGCCTTCTTGCAGCTCCGCCAAAGCTATCCAGAATTAGCAGAGGTTCCCAAGACAGTTCTCACCACGGTCTTTGACGTGGCAGCCCTCCGCATCCAAGCCCTCGGGGCCGGAATGCACGATGTGGTGAGCATCGATAGCGGACCTGAGGGTCTTATAAAATCCATTTGGGCTGCAGCATCCTCGGACCAGGTGATTGATTTATCAGAGCTGGCGCAGTTACTGACCGAGAGCCCGCCCTCAACAAAGAACAATTTTGAACTGACTCAAGCTGTTGCCTCACTACCAGTAAGAAAAAGAGGTTTGATCGAAAAGCTTGCTGAGGAGTGGCCCAGGATTAGTAGCGGCTCTAAGCCCAAGCTAAGTCTTGAACAATACCAGCCGCTAGCTCTTTCGTTAGGCTTTCTAACCGCCTGCGAGCTTGTCATAAAGCTCATGCGGAACGGGGTGTTACATGCCAAGTGATTCACAAAGCGTAAAAGCGATTTCTTTTGGAGTCGGATTCGCCACTGGACTGTATGGAATCTCCTTTGGGGCTCTCTCGGTTGCCGCTGGTTTGGATTTTTGGCAAACCATGGCACTTAGTCTTTTGATGTTTAGTGGCGGTAGTCAGTTCGCATTCATTGGTGTTATTGCTACTGGCGCTGGGGTTTTACCAGCGGTTTTGTCTGCTTGGTTACTTGGAGTAAGAAACGGGTTCTATGCCATTAGGCTCTCGCCAATTTTGTCCCTGAAAAATTTGATGAAGCCAATAGGTGCTCAGCTAACCATAGATGAATCAAATGCCGTGTCTTTGTCCCAGGAGCCTGATCTTTCAAAACAGCGCCAGGGTTTTTGGCTTACAGGAATAGCAGTGTTTGTATTTTGGAACTTGCTAACTGCTGCTGGAGCGCTGCTTGGTTCGCTGATTGGTAATCCTGCTGATTTCGGTTTGGATGCGGCTGCAGGAGCCGCCTTCTTAGGTCTTATTTGGCCAAGGCTTAAAGAATCCAAGCTCTTGCTACTTGCAGTAGTTTCTGCCTTCACTGCTGTCTTGCTCTCAGCTTTTGTTCCTGCCGGTATTCCAGTTCTGCTAACGGCGGGCGTTGCTGTTGGTTTTTGGATTATCGAAATATTGGGAAAATCAAAATGACGCTGTGGGTAGGGGTACTTTTAGCGAGTGCTCTGGTTTACTCGTGGAAGCTGATGGGGCATTTGGTTCCCGAGCGCTTTGTGCAGAACCCGAAGATTCGATCCCTGGCTGCGCTACTAACGGTAGCCATGCTGGCAGGTCTTGTTGGGATTCAAACATTTGTTTCATCGGACGGTATTGTCTTGGATGCACGGGCGGCTGCTTTGGCCATTGCAGCTGTTCTTTTCTATTTCAAAGTTCCATTTATCTTCGTGGTAATTGCCGCCGCCACGTTCGCTAGCTTGCTTAGGCTTTGGCTTTAGTCTTCGAGGTGATCGGTTCCAGGTAGCCAAGACTGGTCTGGTCTATTCCAGCCAAGTTCTGCCATGATCTCGAAGGCTTCTTTTTTGGCCTCCTCGGGTAGTTTGTCGACATAAATGATTCCCTCAAGGTGATCAAACTCATGTTGGAAAATTCTTGCAAACCATCCCTCGGCTTCTATTTTTACGGGCTTTTGCTCTAGATCTACGCCTTCGATAATGGCCCAGTCAGCTCGTTGCAGCGAAAACCTTTCGCCCGGCACTGAAAGGCAACCTTCGCTATGTAATTCTTCATCGGCATCTTCTTCGGATACCGGCCCAATAGCAATAGTCGGGTTAATCACTACCCCTCTTCTTTGGTTGTCTTCATCGTCTGGATAGTCATAGACAAATACACGTAGTGCAACGCCCACCTGTGGCGCGGCCAATCCAACCCCTGGAGCCTTCTCCATGGTTTCGAACATATCGAGAACTAGATTCTCCAGATCCTGATCGAAATTCGTAACCTCCTGGGCTTTTTGATGCAGGACCTTGTCCCCATAAATGCGTATTGGCCTGATCATGGCTCAAATCTAGCCGTTAGTTTTGGCTAATAAGCCCAATTCAGGGCTAGGCTCGAATTTGGGAAATTTTAGGAATACTTGTGGGACCAGAACTTAGATTATTAGCTATTGCGCTTGCCGTATTGGCAGCAGTTGCTCTTGCTTTTGGCGCTCAGTTTCAAAACCAGGCTGTCTCAACTAGCAGAGAAAAGCACGTCCAACCCAAAGTTTCACTGTCCCTTAAAGAACTAGCCAAGTTGCTTGTAAGACCGCGCTGGGTTTCAGGAACCGGTTTGATGTTCTTAGGGATGCTATTACAACTCGGCGCTTTATCCTTGGCCCCCTTAATTGTGGTGCAGCCTATTGGCGCAATAGCTCTAGTTATAACTTCGGTGCTAAATGCTCGCTATACAAAAACCAAACTCAATAAAGCGACCATATTGGCAATTGGGCTTAGCACCTTTGGGGTTGGTGGTTTTGTGGTTACCGCTTCTCAGGTGGCTGCCCAAGTCGAACTTACCGATGAAAATTTACTGCGGGTGTTACTTCTTTTTGTGGTTATCTTGGTGGCTTTCGCGGTGCTGTTTTTCACGGTTGGCAAGAAGGCTAAAGCGCTGACTTTTATTCTTGGAGCCGGGGTGCTCTATGGATTTGTCGCAACTCTTGCCAAAGTCACAATCCAACGCTTGTATCAGATGGACTACGACATCTTGACTCTTATTGCTGTTCTCAGCATGTTAGGGGCCGTCTTATTAGGCGGCTGGTTTGTTCAAAACGCCTACGCCTCAGGACCCCCGGATCTGGTTATCGCGGGATTGACTGTTGTTGATCCAATCGTGGCAATTGCAATCGCCATCGGTATTTTGGGGGAGGCTCAGCAGGCTACGTTGGGCTCGGGAGCCTTCTTCTCCGGCTTTGGCCTACTGGCTATCTTTGGCGTGTATTTGCTCTCTAAAGTTCATCCGGAGCTTAGACGGCGCCCTAAAGCCCCCGTCACGTAAACTTGTAACTAAACCCCCAATTCAATCCCAGGGATGAAATGACCGAAGCAGCAAAAGTTAGTAGACGCATGCGCGTGGTAATTGGCTGCGACACCTTTCCGCCAGATATCAACGGTGCGTCCAGGTTTGCAGAGCGGCTAGCTTCTGGTTTGGTTCGAGCGGGACACGACGTACATGTCATTGCACCTTCTTATAGCAAAAGGTATGGAACCTTCACTGAGGTCCACGACTCGAGCACAATGACAGTTCACCGAGTCAAAAGCTACAGAGTTGTTCAGCACAAAACTTTGAGATACGTTTGGCCCTTTACCCTGAAGGCGAAGACCGATCGCCTTCTACGAGAGCTCAAGCCAGATGCGGTCCACATCAATTCGCACATGATTGTGGGCAGGTACCTTTTGAGATCGGCCAGGCAGCAAGGGATTCGGGTTATTGCCACCAATCACATCATGCCCGAGAACCTAATCAAGTACTCCCTTGTTATTCCTCGTTGGGCAGAAAAAGTTGCAATGAACCTCGCCTGGAAAGACGCAGGTAGGATCCTAAGAAAAGCTGATGTCGTAACAACCCCAACCAGAAAAGCAGCCAATCTCTTGGAAGGCGCGGCTGGCCTAACCGGTGTATTGGCTGTGTCCTGCGGCATCGAGGCGTCAAAGTTTGCCAACGACACTCCAACAACAAACACGCAACCCAGAGTTTTGTACCTAGGTCGACTTGATTCTGAGAAGCACATTCACAACCTAATCAAGGCGATAGCCCTGCTTCCCAAATCCCTAAACGTCAAACTAGAAATCGTTGGTGATGGTGGCGAACGCGAATACCTGGAGCAACTAGCGAGGGACTTAGGCATTGCAAACAATGTTGAATTCCGCGGTCACATCTCTGACGAGGAGTTACCAAAGGTTTACGAACGGGCAACCGTATTTGCCATGCCTTCGATTGCGGAGCTACAGTCCATTGCCACCATGGAGGCCATGGCTTCTGGCCGCCCGGTGGTGGCCGCTGACGCCATGGCGCTTCCTCACTTGGTCCACGATGGTGACAACGGGTATCTTTTTCCACCAGATGACGTCAAGGCTTTCGCAGATCGCCTCCTAAAGGTGCTCACGGCTGACCAGAAAGAGTTGGATCGCCTTTCGGAAAACTCATTGCACTTGATCCAGTCCCACGACATTGATCGCACCATAAAGGTCTTTGAGGGTCTCTATAGTGGTGAAAAGCAGGAAGACAACGAGACCGCCGACAACCTCGACACTTACTCGCTTCCTATCGGAAGTCTGAGTAAGAGCATTAGTAGATCAATTGCTCTTGCTAGAAGACGCTCTGCCAGACTTCGCGAACAAGCAGAACTCGCAAGCAAGGAACTACTTTCCAGGGCAGAAGACGCCAGGGATGAGGTCAAAGAGCGCCTGGAGGAAGTTCGGGACGACGTAGCCTTCGCTGCCAAGAAACTAGAGATTCGAGTGCGCAAGGGTGTAAAAAAAGCAGCTGAGAGGCTCAGAAGAGAAGAGCTTCCTTAGACATCCAAGCGGTCAGTAACTAGGAGCCGAGCATTAGCAGTACCACGTTCACAAGTGATGCGATAAGAAGTAGATAGAACACTAATTTTGGAGGCTTTGGCTTTAGTGCCAAGAAACTCGCCACTGCGGCAAGCGCCAGAGTTATTCCAAAACCTACAACCCCAATTGTTTGGTTCAAATTCTGGCTCTGGGTTACCAGAATTAGTGAAGCAAAGCCTGCCGAGAAAGCAATCACGAACGCGGAGATTCTCTGCCCTAGAAGATGCGGCAAGGCCTTCACTTCAGTTTGTTTATCTTCGATTAAATCAGGCAGTACGTTTGCGAAGTGGGCGGCTACGCCAAAAAGTGCTGCAACTAGTATTACCCAAGCCGGTGGCAGCGATGGTTCTAAACCCGCAAGGGTCACAAATGCAGGTAGTATTCCGAACCCGATAATGTATGGAACAACTGAAAAGCCGCTTGATTTTAGCCCCAAGTTGTAGACCCAACCGATTGCAAGCATTGGAATCATCCACAAAAAAGTTGGCGAGCCTAGTGTCAAAGCCAGCGCTAGCGAGATTGCTGCTGCAACTAGAGACGCTGTTTTCACAATAGGTATTGAAACCATTCCCTGAGCTACGGGTTTGTCAGTTCGATTTACAGCTGAATCTTTTCCAGCATCCAACCAGTCGTTAGAAAGCCCAACCGAGAACTGCTGAGCCAAAACTGCAAGACCGACTAGAACAAGCCTGTCTGGTGACAAACCCGTGCTTACTCCAAACAGAACCGCAAAACTTGCAACAGACAGCGAAGGCAGGGGATGAGTGGATCGGAATAGCGCGAATACCTTTCGCCACATCATTTCACCTACTGTCTAGATTGTCTTGAGATTGAAATAGCTTCTATCACTAGCATCACATTCGATTCATCAGTTCACGGGTAAACTAGCCTGGTGATTCCATTTCAGAAGCTGCAGACTGCAGCAGGCGAGTGCGGACTGGTCTTTGAGGCTTGGAAATTCAGTGCTTAGTGTGCTGGCGGTAGCCATTGGTCGAATTACAAGATTTCTAATTCGAATCGTTCGAAGAGGCGGAGGTTCTGCGTTTCCTGGAACTGTAGCCAGCATAATCGCACCAAATTTACTCAGAGACGCAATTCGATCAGCTAGACAAGGTTTAGTTGTAGTTTCAGGAAGCTCCGGAAAAAGCTCGACAACTCAAGTACTTGTTGCATTATTGCGGGCTCATGGTTACAAGGTCTTCACAAACCCGTCGACTGCAAACATCAAGCAGGGGTTCTACGCTGCAATCCTGCAGTTTGGTGATTATCGCGGGCACATCGATGCGGACTTTGTGGTTCTGGAATGGGATGAGGGTCATGGAGCAGCTCTAGTCGAGTCACTTCGCCCACGCCTTGCAGTGCTTACTAATGTTTACTCCGACCAACTTGATCGCTTCGTCGATCCAGAACTGGTTGTTGAGAAATTGAAGAAAATCTACGATCACTCGGATCATGCCATCGTCAACATAAATGATCTAAACCTCACCCAATTCGCCGACAGCAAAAAAGTGACTGGCTTCGGATTGTCTTCCGCGATTGAACCTCAACCAACATACGCACTCAACTTTGGAGATAGTCCAATAATTGAGCCAGCAGTTGAAGTGGTTGGCGTTGGATCGCAGTCGGTCGAATTGCGGGTGGGGGAGCGCAACCTTGATTTCAAGACGAATGCAGACGCACCTCATCAGGCGCTGAACTCAGCGGCTGCTGTCACGGCGCTTCTGAAATTGATCGAACCTGATTGGGAATTGGTCAGAAGCACCGTTTCGGCATTGCCTCCGGTATTCGCGCGAGATGAAATTGCCACAATTCGTGGCAAAGAAGTAAGGTTTTTGCTTTGCCTAAATCCAACGAGTTTTACTCACAGTCTTAGTGAGATTTCTGATCAGACTAGCCCGCTGATGATTATGGCGGGATCAGACATTCACGATCCAAGTTGGCTATGGACCGTGGATTTCTCAAAGCTAAAGCAGGTTGCGGTTGTGGGGGGTAGAAACGCTAACGATTTAGCTCTAAGGCTTATTTACCAGGGCGTAAAAGTGGACAAGATTATTACAGAAGCCGATAAGGCAGCGGATGAGTTTTTGGAGCTGAATGGCCCGAGCCCAACTGTATTGTTCTCGGCTGACGCAATGCGGCGCACGAGAAGACATCTGGGGTTGGCGAAATGATCAAGTTGGCAACCTTTATGCCCGAATACTTCAACAACAACGGAGATCAGGGCAACATCGAGGTGTTGGCAAAACAGCTTGAGTGGCGGGGTATCCAGCACGCTGTGACGTCAACAGATTTTGCCGATTCGGATTTTCTGTTGGTAGGGGACGGCTCTAGGGCCGTTATGCGAGAGTTTGAAGCTGATCTAGCCGCAATGACAGACCTATTGCAGGAGCGTCTAATAGGCGGAAAGGCAACCTTGCTGGTTGGATCCTCGCATGAGTACTTCTGCTCGAAGTTGCCTGGGCTTCCTAAGCTGAAAACGCTTTCTAGGGTTAGCGAGTTTCGAGAAGTCACTTCCGGGGGTCAGATTGCTTTTGGATACAGAAACAGCGACAAGGACATCGACTTGTTTGTTGAACAGGCTTTCATTTCAACAACTCTTTTTGGGCCACTTCTTGCCAAGAATCAAAATGTTTTGGACCTGGTTCTATCATCCATGGGGGTCAGCACTCAGCTTCCTAGAGAGCTTCAATCGAAGCTGGACAGTGTTTTGCAGGCTATACGCTCTCAGTCCTTAGCGGGCTAGCGGTTTATATCGTCTAGTCTTAGTAATTGCGAGGGGAGTTAGCTCAGCTGGTTAGAGCAGCGGACTCATAATCCGTCGGTCACGGGTTCAAGTCCCGTACTCCCCACCGTTTTCTTAAGTGAGAAATTAAGCTTGGGTAGAATTGGAAACTATGAGCTACCCGACTAGAAGATACATTCGTAAGCGCACCAAGCTCATGAGATTGACCGGTGTAACCGGGGAAATTCTAATCACCGCAGGCGCCCTTATGGGCCTTTTTCTCGCCTGGCACTTGGTTTGGAACGACACCATTCAGGGAGATCGACAGAATCAATCGGCTACTGGCCTAGCTCAGCAGTGGCAGGCACCAGAATCACCAAGTGAGAATCAGGAACCCGCTGCTCCCGCCGTTAGCCCAAGTAGAGATGAACCACCCGTGACAGTTCCACCTGCTGAGGGTGAGGCTTTTGCGCTGCTGTACGTTCCAAGGTTTGGCGCGGACTATGTTCGAACAATTGCCGAGGGTGTCGATGTTGATACCGTACTAAACAGCCGGGTCCTTGGCGTCGGCAGGTACCTTGAATCTGACCAACTGGGAAGCTATGGAAACTTCGCCCTGGCCGCTCATCGCACAACCTTTGGAGCACCTTTCGGTGACATTGGAGAGCTTCGTATTGGTGACCAGATCTATGTTGAAGTTCCCGAGGGTTGGCACGCTTTCCAGTTCAGGAATCTTGAGTATGTTTGGGAAACCGATGTTGACGTATTGAATTCATTTCCAAAGATGAACCAAGAGGCTCCCGGCACTAGAGTCATCACACTCACAAGCTGCCACCCCAAGTTCACTGTTTCTGAGCGAGTGATTGCCTACGGCCTATACAGCGGTTGGTATCCCAGAGAAGGCGGAGCACCGAGCGAGTTAGCGGAACTATTGAAGGGTGATTCTTGATGTATTCAGCACTGTGGAGATTCTTACCAGGGGGATTAGTTTTGAAACTGATCCAGCTAGCAATTATTTTGGCGATTGTGGTGCTTGTGCTATTTGAATGGGTATTTCCTTGGGTTGCTCAGACTTTCTTGTCTGAGCAGTCAACGGTTGAATAGAGCGTTCAAGCCTTAGTTCTGCTGGTCAGTTTCTAGGCTTGCCTTTTTAACATCACCTATCAAGCATCCAGAAGCAAGTTCGTCCGCAACCGTTGTAGTGAGCCAGGTCTCGGAGAACTGGGCGATAAGACATTCTCCCTTGAATGCGACAGCCAAGCTAACCGAGTCAACCGATGCTCCAATTTTGCTCTTAACTGCGGTGTGGGTCATGGCTTCGATGCTAAAGCCGGTTTCCCCAAGCAGCTTGATACTTTCGGCTAGGTCATGATTGGGCTTTCCTGCTCCAGATGCTTTCATCACGCTCTCAAACACTGGCAAGTTGCTCGCAGCGGATCCGGTTGGGTAAAAGAAGTACTCGGGTGACTTAGAAGTTGGTGGCTCAGCAGTGGGCTCCTCGGCTGCTGTGCAGGCAGTAAGCAATCCGCCAAGAACCAGGGAAATTGCTATTGCTTTTTGTGCCCGCTCGTTCCGCAATCTATCTAGACCACCGAAGCAGCGTTGGACTTTTCTCGAAAGTAACATGATGCACATAGCGATTCATACGTAACTTCTTCGCCGTCGATAGCTACCTGGTCACCGTCAAATACGAAGTTGTCATTAATCTTTCTTGCGTTGAACATAGCTTTCTTGCCGCAGCGACAGATTGTCTTTAGCTCTTCGAGGCTGTGAGCTATCTCGAGCAGACGAAGAGAGCCAGGGAAGCCATTGGTGAGAAAGTCTGTGCGGATGCCATAAGCCAGTACGGGCACATCGTCCAAAACTGCAATCTCTAGAGCCTGATCAACTTGCTCGCGGGTTAGAAACTGAGATTCGTCTAGCAAAAGGCAGGCCACTCTCTTGCCGGTTTTTTCCCGGTGTAGGGTAGAGCGCTTTTGAAATTCTTTTCGTAAGTTCAGTTCAGGAGTGACCAGGAAATCAACCTTGCGATCAACACCAAGCCTGGACAAGATAGCCATATCTCCCTTGGTGTCTACCGCTGGCTTGGCAAGTAATACCGCTTGGCCACGCTCTTCGTAGTTATAGGCAGCCTGCAATAGGGCAGTTGATTTACCTGAATTCATCGCACCGTGGCGGAAATATAGCTTGCTCATACTGTTGCAATTTTAGCTGCTTGTTTTGACTTGTCTGGCAGCTAGGTCTAGCCTTGGAGCACCACCAAATAAAGGTCGTAGGGGAAGACGTACCTAGGTTTGGAGGTGAAAGTATGTCTAAAGGGCTCGTGTTTATTCACCAAGCGCCCAGTGCTTTGCTTGCCCACATCGAGTGGACTATCTCGGGTGTCTGCCAAGCTCCAACAACCATTAGCTGGCAAGCGTTGCCTGCCCTAGATAAGGGCTACCGCTCACTTGCGCAATGGGAGGGTCCAGAAGGCTCTGGGGCGGTTCTTGCCACCGCGTTTATGAACCTCAAGCAACTTTGCTTTGAGGTCATCGAGCAAGACTCCCCGGATGTTGCTGGTTACCGCTGGAGCTACACACCAACTCTTGGCATGTTCTCATCAGCTACGGACGAGGCGGGAAACATCCTGGTTAGTGAAAATCAACTGCGCTTCATTGTTGATAGTTGTGGGTCGAATGGGCTCAAGCTACAGGCAGAGCTTCGGAAAGTTCTGGGTCAGGCATTTGATGACGAACTTGAAAGCTACCGAGAGCTATTCGACGGATCGGAAAGCAACAACAGCGTTGTGACCGCCGAAGCCGAAAGAGTTAGTTATAGCCAGAATGTGAGACCCCTCTAGTTTTCTTGGGGACACAACTACATCCAGCTTGATTTCTGGATCCTGGTTCTCAAGGTTAATTGTTGGTGGAGCAGTTTTTTCGTGAAGAGCTAGAACCGTAAAAATCGCTTCAATCGCTCCAGCTCCACCAAGTAGGTGGCCTGTTGACGCTTTGGTTGCAGACACCGCAATCCCAGATAACTTCTCGCCAAAGACTCTCTTTAGCGCTTGATACTCAGCAATATCGCCTACCGGGGTACTGGTGGCGTGAGCGTTGATGTGAGCAACATCATCAATTGAGCTGCTAGCTTGCTCGAGCGCCCCGAGCATCGCTCTAGCGGCCGCAGTTCCTTCAGGATCTGGAGCGGTGATGTGATGAGCGTCTGAAGTAACAGCCGCTCCAACCACCTCTGCATAAATCTTCGCTCCGCGAGCCTTGGCGTGCTCTTCGCTTTCTAGAATCAGCGTTCCGGCACCCTCACCCATTACGAAACCATCGCGTCCGGTGTCATAGGGTCTTGATGCACCTGCCGGGTCATCATTTCGCTTTGATAAGGCGTGCATGGCGGCAAAGGCTGCTATTGGAAGTGGATGGATGGCGGCTTCGGCGCCACCTGCTACAACGATGTCCACCTCACCATTTCGAATTCTGTTGAAAGCGTTTGCTATTGCCTCAGTTCCTGAAGCACATGCCGACACAGCTGTTCTAACTCCAGCTCTGGCGTGTAGCTCCATACCAATTGCAGCCGCTGGGCCATTAGCCATTAGCATCGGGACAGTCATTGGAAGCACACGCCTTGGACCGCGCTCCTTGAGGGTGTCATAGGCATCAAGAAGTGTCCAGATGCCACCGATTCCAGTTGCGTATTCGACCGCTAAGCGTTCGGGAGCTACTTCGGGGGAGCCGGCGTCGAGCCAGGCTTCACGAGCTGAGACCAAGGCGAACTGGCTGGATGGATCTAACCTTTTGGCTTCTTGCGGGGTCAGCATTTCCTTGGCTGAAACCTTGGCTTGGCCGGCGAAGGTGACAGGAAGCTCATACTTGGCGACCCAGTCTTGAGAAAGTGTGGTTACACCTGACTCACCGGCGAGTAGGGCTTTCCAGGTTGACTTGCTGTCGCCACCAAGTGGCGTAGTTGCGCCAATTCCGGTGACAACAACTTTGTGGACCAAAGGTTTTAGCCTTGCGCCTTTGTGATGTAGTTCACAGCGTCACCAACGGTTAGCAAGTTCTTTACCTCGTCGTCTGGAATCTTTACATCAAACTTGTCTTCGGCGTTAACAACGATGGTCATCATCGAGATTGAGTCAATGTCTAGATCGTCAGTAAATGACTTGTCTAGCTGTACTGCATCGGTAGCGATACCGGTTTCGTCGTTCACGATCTCTGCTAGTCCGCTAAGTACTTCTGCTGCAGAAAGTGCCATTTTTTATCTCCTAGTTGTTTGATTGACCGATTGTAAGTTTAGGGCACAACCACTACTTGAGCCCCGTAGGCTAAACCAGCCCCAAAGCCAATTTGGAGCGCTAGATCGCCAGATTTTATCCGGCCTTCTGCCATAAGTGCGTGCATAGCTAGTGGAATGCTGGCAGCAGAGGTGTTTCCTGTTGTGATGATGTCTTTCGCGACAACTACCGATTCGGGCAGTGCTAATTGCTTTGCCATTTCATCAATGATTCGCTCGTTGGCCTGGTGAGTTACTAGAGCAGCTAATTCTTCTGGTTTAACTCCAGCCACCTCGAGAGCTTGCTTTGCTACTTTTACCATTTCCCAAACTGCCCAGCGGAAGACGCTCTGTCCTTCTTGAACAAGGGTCGGCCAACTTCCTGTGCCATCGCGGAAATCAAGTAGCGAACCGGTCATGCCCACCGCTTCCCATTTAGATCCATCTGATCCCCAAACGCTTTTAGATATTCCAGGGGAGTCAGAAGGACCAACAATGGCAGCTCCCGCCCCATCTCCCAGCAAGAATGAAATTGATCTATCGGTTGGGTCTACGAAATCGCTTAGTTTCTCGCCACCAACTACCAGAACATACTTGGCGGTTCCAGATCTGACCAATGCGTCAGCTTGAGCAATCCCATAGCAGTAACCGGCGCAAGCTGCTGAAATGTCAAAAGCGGGTGCCGGATTTGCTCCGACTAGTTCTGCAAGCAGTGATGCGGCTGAAGGAGTTTGATAGGGGTGAGTAATGGTGGAAAAGATTACGGCTTCAATCTCGCTTGGTTTGATACCAGCTTTCTGAATTGCCTCGTTGCTAGCCTCGACAGCCATGTCCATCAGGGATCTATCTTGACTAGCGCGCATTCTGGTCACGATCCCGGTGCGCTGCCTGATCCACTCATCAGATGAGTTGATTGGCCCAGCGATGTCGTCGTTAGTGACCGTTAGGTCTCCTCGAGAAGCCCCGAGAGAGTAAATCTTGGAGAACGCAATTGTTTCGGCTTGATTTAGCTTTGCCATTTCTAGCCTTGCTCCCTGACAAACAAGACGGCCTTTTCAATATCTTCTGGAGATTTTAGGGCCAAGGTGGCAACTCCGGGCATAGCTCGCTTCGCTATTCCAGTTAGGGTGCCACCTGGCAAAAGCTCAATAACAGCGCTAACGCCATCAGAGACCATTGAATCCATGGTCAAATCCCAGCGAACTGGTTTAGAAACTTGATTAATTAGTAAATCCAAAAACTTATCTCCACTGCTAACTCTTGCTCCACCGCTATTGGACCAAATTAGCAGTTTGGGGTCTTCGCAGCTGATAGAAAGCGCCAAAGAAGCAAGCGCAACTTTGGCAGTTTCCATAAAGGAAGTGTGAAAAGCGCCTGCTACAGCCAAACCCACCACGCGAGTGCCAGCGGGCGGGTTGGCAACAAGCTCTTGAATATTCGCAGAAGATCCAGCTGCAACGATTTGTCCCTTGCCGTTGTAGTTAGCTGCAAAGAGCCCCAAGTTCGAAAGGTGACCAAGAACATTGTCCTGTTCGCCTCCGACTACCGCTGCCATGGAACTCGCCTCAAGAGTTGCAGCCTGAGCCATTTGCTCACCTCTAGCTTTAACAAACTTGAGTGCAGCCTCCGTGTCCAAGATTCCGGCAATGCTTGCAGCAGCTATCTCACCAACTGAGTGACCTGCAACTCCAGAAAACAAGGTCTCGTCTTTGAGGGCCTGCAGCAACGCTGAATGGCTTGCCAAAGATGCAGCAACAATTAGAGGCTGCGCAATCTTTGTGTCTTTGATTTGATCAGCGTCAGCTTCGGTTCCAAAGTGAACTAGGTCCATGTCAAGAATTGCTGAATACTTCTCTATTTCCGTCTTGAATGATTCAAGCTCTAACCACGGCGTCAAAAAGCCTGGTGTTTGGGCCCCTTGACCGGGACAAGTAAGGGCAATCAAGACTCTCTCGATCTCCCGCTTGGCTCAGGCTCGTTCATTTTTCCAAGCAGCGTTGCAACCTGCAAAACAAAGGACTCTCTGGCACCGGTAGCGTCCCATCCGATTAGCTCAGAGATTTTCTTTAGGCGATAGCGAACGGTGTTGCTATGAACAAACATCTCCCTGGCAGTTAGCTCAAGTGAGCGGCCGGTTTCTAAGTAAGTCACGAGAGTATCCAAAAGGTCGGGAGAGTTTTTCCTGAGCGGCTGGTAGATCTTGTTGATCAAAGTTGTCTTGGCCAACATGTCGCCTGCGAGTGCGCGCTCAGCAAGTAGGTCATCAGCAGAGGTTGGTCTAGGCGCCTTGTTCCACGCTCCAACGACAGAGAAACCAGAGAGCGCAGATCTGGCAGATTTGTGAGCATCGGTGATCGAAGGTACTTCGGAACCGACCACAATCGGACCCTCCGTGAAGCTATTAGCTAGTCCACTACAAAGCGCGAAAAGTGATGGAGTTTTTGCAGGATCCGGATTCTCCTCTGGCACTTGGCCAACAACGACAATGAGTCGATCGCCGTGAATGCCAACCAGAACATCTGCGCCACTTCTTCGCGCTTCTCTGCGCAAAGTGTCGACGTCGGTGCTCTGATCCGAGCCACCAATCATTACTGCTAACGCGCCGCGGGCTCTCCAGCCAAGAGCGGAAACTCTAGAGGAAAGTTCTTCCTCGTTTTCCCCGCTAAGAATGCTGTCCACTACCAATGCTTCTAGCCTGGCGTCCCAAAGTCCTCTAGCTTCAGCTGCCTTGGCATAAACATCAGCTGCACTAAAAGCTATCTCTCTGGAATAAAGCAGTACCGCTTCGCGAAGCTCGCTGTGTTCTTGAACTACCCGGTCCTCAACAACCTGAACAACAACACGAATAAGCTGGAGCGTCTCTTGCAGGGAAATTGAGCGAAGTAGTTCTCTTGGTGCGGTTGAGAAAACATCCGCAGCAACCCACGGTTGCGAGGTTGGGTCCTCGTACCAAGAAAGAAAAGAGGTAATTCCTGCTTGAGCAACTAGTCCAACTGCCGATCTTCTGGCAGCGGGCATCTTGGAGTACCAGGGGAGTGTCTTATCAAGGCGAGCTAATGTGGTGGTTGCTAATTCTCCTGCGATGGATTGCAACCACTCGAGTGTTTCGTCCTTAGGCTTCGCCACCGGCAGTTCCGCTTGTTCCTGCGTTTACATTGTGCAGCTGGTAGCGATCGATAGCTAGTTGCAATACCGAATGGTCTAACTCGCCACGAGCAACAAGTTGCTGCAATGAGCGCACCACAATTGATGGTCCATCGATCTTGAATTCACGTCTTGCAGCAGGTCTGGTGTCTGAGAAACCGAAACCATCAGCTCCCAAGGTGGCATAGTCGCCTGGAACCCAAGCACGGATCTGGTCTGGAACCGCGTGCATGTAGTCACTCACGCCAATAAATGGACCTGAAGCGTTCTGTAGCTTTTTAGTTAAGTACGCTGGCTCAACTTCATTGTTTGGGTAAAGGAACTTCTCGCGGTCCTTGTTTAGTCCATCACGACGAAGCTCGGTCCAGCTCGTTACTGACCAGATGTCAGCAGAGACTCCCCAATCCTTAGCTAGCAGCTCCTGAGCCTCGTAGGCCCAAGGAAGGGCAACTCCGGAAGCAAGAATCTGCACTTTGCGCCCCGGCGCCTGGTTTTCGCTTACGCGGTGGATACCGCGCAGAATTCCATCGACGTCAACGTTTTCTGGCTCGGCTGGCTGAACGTATGGCTCGTTATAAACAGTCAGGTAGTAAATCACGTTCGGATCCTTGTGATTTTCGCCGTACATGCGCTCGAGCCCTGCTTGCATGATGTGACCAATTTCATATCCGTACGCTGGGTCGTAGCTAATCACCGCGGTGTTGGTTGATGCTAGTAGTGGTGAGTGACCATCGGCATGCTGCAAACCTTCACCGGTTAGAGTGGTTCGACCTGCGGTCGCGCCAATCAAAAATCCTCGAGTCATCTGATCAGTGGCGGCCCAAATTGCATCGGCGGTGCGCTGGAAACCAAACATCGAATAGAAAACATATATTGGAATCATCGGCTGACCCTGAGTTGCGTAACTCGATCCAACCGCGGTGAAGGCAGCTACCGATCCCGCTTCGTTAATTCCGGTGTGAAGAATCTGGCCGGTTTCTGACTCTTTGTAGTTCAGCAGTAGATCGCGGTCAACCGATAGGTAATGCATTCCAGCAGGGTTGTAAATCTTGGCGGTAGGAAAGAATGCATCCATTCCAAATGTTCTTGCTTCGTCAGGAATGATTGGAACAATTCTTGGACCAAGTTCGGTTGAACGAAGAAGGTCTTTCAGTAGTCTCACGAACGCCATGGTGGTGGCAACTTCTTGAGTTCCCGATCCTGCTTTGGCAATGTCGTAGGTTTTGTTTTCCGGCAGAGCAAAGCTCACATACTTGCTTCTTCTTTCTGGAAGGTAGCCACCTAATTCGCGACGACGCTCGTGCATGTATTGGATCTCTGGGGTGTTATCAGCTGGCTTGTAATAAGGAGGTTGATATGGATCGCGCTCTAGCTCGGCATCGGAGATTGGAATGTGAGTCTCATCACGGAACTGCTTTAGATCAGCCAGGGTGAGTTTCTTCATCTGGTGAGTTGCGTTTCGACCCTCGAAGGTCTTTCCGAGGGTGTAACCCTTGATGGTTTTAGCAATAATTACCGTCGGCTGACCCTTGTGCTCGGTTGCGGACTTGTAGGCAGCGTAGATCTTTTTATAGTCGTGGCCACCTCGTCTTAGCCCCCAAAGCTGATCGTCGGTCATAGATTCGACCATCTTGGCGGTTCTTGGGTCACGGCCAAAGAAGTTTTCTCTTACAAAGGCACCGGACTCTGTTTTGTAGGTTTGGTAGTCACCATCAGGGGTTCTATTCATTAAATCTACAAGAGCACCATCGGTGTCTGAGCTTAGAAGAGGATCCCACTCGCGACCCCAGATGACCTTGATTACGTTCCAGCCAGCGCCTCTAAAGAATGACTCCAGCTCCTGAATGATCTTTCCATTACCTCTAACCGGACCATCAAGTCGTTGCAGGTTGGCGTTCACAACAAAAGTTAGGTTGTCTAGTCCATCGTTAGCTGCGAGCTGCAGCGCTCCGCGGCTTTCAACCTCATCAAGCTCGCCATCTCCCAGAAAGGCCCAAACGTGCTGGGCGGAAGTATCACGGAAGTTGCGGTTATGCAGGTAACGATTGAACTGCGCTTGGTAAATCGCATTGATAGGGCCAAGTCCCATCGAAACAGTTGGGAACTGCCAGAACTCTGGCATGAGACGAGGGTGAGGGTATGAAGACAGTCCTCCGCCTGGGTGTGATTTTTCTTGACGGAAACCATTTAGCTGGTTTTCTGAAAGCCTGCCCTCTAGAAAAGCTCTCGCGTAAGGACCGGGTGAGGCGTGACCTTGAACAAAGATCTGATCTCCACCAGATGGGTGATCTTGTCCTTTGAAGAAGTGGTTGAAACCAACTTCATACAAAGAAGCAGAGGAAGCAAAGGTAGAGATGTGTCCACCAACCGCAATTCCAGGACGCTGAGCTCGATGCACCAACATTGCTGCGTTCCATCTCATCCAGGAACGGTAGGTTCTTTCGATTTTTTCGTCACCGGGGAAAGTTGGCTCGTCCTCTGGAGAGATCGTGTTGATGTAATCGGTTGTTGGAACCAGTGGGACGTTTAGCTGAAGTTCATGTGAGCGCCTCAGTAGGTTAAGCATCAACTCTCTGGCGCGACCGCGACCACGGGTGGCTGAGGCTTGAGAAAGAGATTCCAGCCACTCGGAGGTTTCCTGAGGATCCATGTCTGGGTTGGATACCGCGTAGGCGTCATTGTTGTTAATGGACAATGAAATCCTTTCTAAAGAGAGTCTTCGCACAAGTTTTTTGACAGCGAACCATTTAGGGCTCTGGGTAGAACCAAATAAGAGTTTACCTACAGAAATTGGGGTCATTTGAACCCAATATTTGGCTCTACTATTGAACCAGTCAATAAAACCAAGGAGAAGTGAATGACGGCAGAAGTAGGCGAAAAGGCCCCAGATTTTGAGCTAACCAACCAGCACGGGGAGCCAGTAAAGCTTTCCTCTTATATTGGCAAAAAGCCAGTGGTTCTAGTTTTTTACCCTCTCTCGTTCTCGGGCACCTGTACCGGAGAGCTATGCGAGCTTCGAGACAACATTTCTATGTTTGAGACAGCTGATGTTGAACTACTAGCCATTTCAGTGGATTCGAAATACACCCAGAAGATCTTTGCTGACCAGGAAGGCTACAAGTTCCAGGTCTTGGCCGACTTCTGGCCTCACGGCGGCGTAGCCAAGCAATACGGGGTCTTTATGGAAGAAATCGGCTTTGCTAAGCGCGGCACCTTTCTGATTGATAAAGATGGCGTGATTCAGGCCAAGTTTGTCAACGGTCCTGGCGAAGCAAGGGACCTGGGAAGCTACCAAGAGGCTCTAGCGGCTTTGTAGTAGAGTTTTCTAGTTGCCTTATGGCGCATGTTTGAGGGCCTTTAGCTCAGTTGGTAGAGCGCCACGTTTACACCGTGGATGTCATCGGTTCGAGCCCGGTAGGGCCCACAGATAGCGACTTCGGATAACCCGGCGTTAGGATTTGGTCATGGAATCTCCAACACCTCCAACTCCTCGTTCCATGTCAGATGACGAGCTAAACGCCGAGGTTATGAGATTACAATCTCAACCGGATGGCCTGATGGCGGCCATGGCGCTAATCGAAGCCCAGAACCTTCTAAGACAGCAAGACTCGTTCGCTTACTCGCAGTGGCAACTGCAAGCTCAAATGCAGGCAGCCTCTGCTCCTCCAATAGTTTCCGAACCTGAACCGCAAACCCCGGCCCAAGTGTTTCCAGAAGCGATCACTCCAGAACCAGCTATAGTCCCCGCTCCAGCGGTAGCTATTGTTCCGCCGGTAGTGAATCCAACAGAAGTTAGTTCTTTAGCTCCCGCGGTGAGCGAGACAGCTGTTGACGACATAGTTGCGGCCCTAAACCGTAACTATGAAAACGCTGAAACTGACCAAAGTGTTGCCACTGAGTTAGCTGAGCCAGTACCAGTGGTGCAGAACGATCCAGTTGGTTTTGTCGAGCCAGAACCTATCGCAAGCCTTCCAACAGTTGAAGTAGAAATTTCTTCAGAACCTGAGCTTGCAGAAGACGAGCAAGCAATTGAGGTTACTGAGGTAAGCAGGACTAAGACATCAGCAGCGCTTAGTTGGTCCTGGATCTCGGTCGCATCTTCGCCTTTGGTTTTGGTTCTAGCGGCTTTCCTTAAAGAATCTGGTGCGTCTTTAGCGCAAGCTCTTGTTGTGATTGCTGGGCTAATAGTAACAACTGCCGTTTTTGCTGGAATTGGATCGGTTGCCGCGAAACGTGGCTCCAGCCCAATTGCAGTGGTGTCCAGAGCTGCATTTGGAGTTTGGGGTAACGTGCTCCCGGCAATTGTCATGTTGCTTGTGAAGATTGTTTGGTCAATTGCACTGTTAATTTTCGGTGCGAGAATTTTGTCTCCGCTTATCTCTAGCCAGCCTTGGTTTGCAGTTATTAGTGCGCAGTTTGTATTTCCAGCAGAATTCACTACATTGATGCTTACTGCGATTCCGATGGTTCTAATTTCTTCGTTGGTTGCCGGTTTCGGTGGTATCGCCATGCTTCGAGCTCAGCAGGTGGCCGGAGCCTTCTCGCTAATTGGAATTTTGGGCATTGGCTACTTTGTCTTCTCTGCCAACTCAATACTTGACCTGCAGCAGGGTCAGTTACTGGGTGCGCCTGCTCTTATAGATCTAGCGATTTTCTGTTTCGTTCTGTTTGGCTTCACCGTGTTCTCACAAAGTGGTGACTTCGCGAGGAAGCTGCCGGTTGAGACTCCTGGCGCGAAGGTGTTCTTCCTTTCTTTTGTGTCAACGCTGTTTATTCCTCTTATGGTTGGAGTAATGGGAGTGCTGTGGATCTTCATGGCGGAAGATAGTTTCGGCCTTTTGCTAACCGACCAGTTGATTCCTACCATTGCTGCCGCAGCTCCTATTTGGGTCTTTATTGGCTTTGTGGTTGCGGTTGGGCTTTCGGTTTTGCAACTCTTGGCAAACTCGATTTATTCGCTGGCTGGTGCTCTTGCCTCAGTAGCCGCAAAAATTCCGGGGGCGATTTCTGTTCTACTGCTTGCCATAGTTTTGCTGGCCGGAACATTGGGTTCCAGCATGCTGCTAGCAACCTCATCAGTGTTGGCGCTCCTGATTGAATTGCTAATCCTAGTTTCGGTTGTCGCTGCCTCATACACCGGAATTGTGATTGCCGATGCCTTGATTCGCCGACGTGATTACCACGAGGTTTCGCTGACCAGGGACTACGGTTTCTACGGCCGATTCAACTTTGCTAATTTGACCGGTTTCATTTTGGCCACCGCGCTGGGCTTTGGTTACCTGAATGGGACAGGGGCACTTTCTTTCTGGGCCGGCTATTTGGGCGATTTCACTCCGGCTATCTTTGATTTCGCGGGTTCCAACATCGGAATTGCCATGGCCTTCGGCCTTGCTATTTTGTTCCCGGTTTTGTTTGGAATTCCAAGAATCAAAAACCAGGAAACTAAGCTCGCGGAGTTGGATGAGCGCCGAGAGGAACTCAAGGAATACCTAGACACGGCCAACTAGTCGCATGACAGTAAAGCTATCTGACCTTCTTTCGGTATTCGAAACCCTCTGGCCTCGATCCGGTGCAGACGAGTGGGACCAAGTAGGCCTTGCCTCTGGTTCTTTGGATCAGCAAATAGATAAGGTTCTTTTCTGCGTGGACCCAACACTCGCTGTTTTGCAAGAGGCTAAAGCTAAGAAGTGCCAATTAGTTGTTTCTCACCACCCACTTCTTCTAGAAGGCGTGCACACTGTTGCCGAAGGCGAGCTAAAAGGGGACATTCTGTCTTACGCCATAAGTAATTCAGTTGCCCTGTTCTCCGCACACACCAATGCAGACATTGTCGCTGGAGGTGTATCCGATGTCTTGGCCAGCAAGATTGGCATCAAAAATAGCGCTCCGCTAGTTGTCACCTCGAAGGATGCTGGCCACGGAAGAATTGGCACCTTGGATGAACCAGTAACAGTTGGTGAGCTTGCTCAAAGAATTAATGACATTTTGCCCGCTACCCACGCACCGGTTCGGGTAGCTGGAAATGTAACCAAAAAAGTTTCTAAAGTTGCCGTGGTTGGTGGATCAGGAGCTAGCTTTCTGCCAGATGCAATTAGTGCAGGCGCAGATTGTTTTGTGACAAGTGATCTCAAGCATCACGTGAGCCTAGATGCAGTTAGCGACCAGGCTATGGATATCTGCCTAATTGACATCTCGCACTTCGCGGCAGAAAGCCTCTGGCTCACGCCGGCGGTGGCCGAACTTTCAAAGCTAGTGGCTGGTGTGGAATTTGTGGTTAGTGAGATAACTACAGACCCCTGGTCGCTAACTGTTCCGGGGAAGCTCTCATGATCGCGAGCCAAACTGATCAAAAGCAGCTGCTAGCTATTGCCGCTTTCGATGTCGAGCTTGCAAGAATCTCAAATTCTCGAAAGCAAGCCCAGGCAGAATCTGAGCTTGAGGCCGCTTCGGCTGAAACCTTGCGGTTGTCCGACTCTCTGATTGATGCCAGAAATGCGGTCGGTGATCTTGAGATGGAACTAGGAAGAGCCGAAGCAGATCTTGAGCTAGTTGGTAAACGCATTACTAAAGACAAGCAGCTACTGAGGTCGACTAGTTCAGCCAAAGATGCACAAGGAATCGAGCATGAGCTTGGCACCTTGGACACCAGGAAAAGTGAGCTCGAAGATGCCCAGCTTCAGATAATGGAGCTTCTGGAACTAGCCCAGAAAAACCACGAACAGCTAAGTCAAGAAAAACAAGCGGCCGATACACAACTGGCAGCTGTTCAGGAGAGAATTTCAACAGAGCTAGCGGATCTTTCATCCCAAGCCGAGAAAGTTCAGACCGAGCGCAAGAGTGCTATTTCGAGCATTGATCAAGAGCTTGCGGGGGCCTATGAGCGAAAATACAGTCGAGGGGTTGCGGTTGGAAGGTTAACCGGCAGAGATTGCGGTGCTTGCAGACTCTCCATTACGGCAACAAGCTTTGAAGAACTTATGGCGCTACCTTCCGAGGAACTGGCCGAATGCCCAAACTGTCAAGCTTTCCTGGTGCGCTCATGAAGCTAATCATTGAAGCCGATGGCGGCTCAAGAGGAAATCCTGGAATGAGCGGTGCCGGAGCGGTCGTTATCGATGCGGCAACCGGCAACATTCTTCGAGAGATATCGGAAGCTGTGGGAATTGCAACCAACAACGTGGCTGAGTATTCAGCTCTGATTTTTGCCCTAGAGGCAGCTTTTGAGATCGATCCTGCCGCAGAGATCGTAGTCCGGATGGATTCCAAACTTGTTGTCGAGCAGATGAGTGGTCGCTGGAAGATTAAGCACCCGGACATGCTGTCCCTAGGGGCAAGAGTTCAGCAGCTCATTGCCAGAAAAAATGTTGAATTTGTCTGGATCCCTAGGGAGCAAAATGTTTTAGCTGACGCACTTGCCAACAAGGCGATGGATGGCGAACCAGCTGCAGCACCTGCAGCTGTTGAGTTCAATCTAGCTGCACCCTCATCGATTCGCGCCCCACAATCTTCGGTATCGCAGGCCACGACCTTGATAATGGTCAGACATGGAAGAACAGCACTAACCGAAGGCAGGAAAATCTCCGGGGGAGACGGTGAGAACCCAGACCTTTCAGATCTTGGCAACAAAGACGCAAGCGATGTTGCACTGGAGCTTGCTCGGGTTGGAATTTCAGGAGCGTTTAGCTTTTTAGAAAAACCCGCTGCGGTGATTCATTCACCCATAAAGCGAGCAGCCCAAACTGCTAGCAAAATCGCTCAGAGATTAGGCGCTGAACAAGTTGAGCTAGCTGGTCTTAGAGAAATTGGCTTCGGCGACTGGGACGGCCTAACCAACGAAGAGTTGTTCGTAGGTCACGAGGAGCACTATCAGCGCTGGCGCGGGTCTTACGAAGTTGCGCCACCCAATGGCGAATCACTGAAGGACTTTGATGTTCGCGTGAATCAGAGCTTGGATTACATTCTTGAGAATTTTGCTGGCAAGACGGTGGTGGTAGTGGCCCACGTGATGCCTATCAGGGGACTACTTCGCATTGCAAACGATGCCTCTGTTGCTGGCTTTTGGAGGGTCGACCTTGGCCCCGCATCTATTTCTATTGCACGCTTCTGGGGCCGCGAGGCTGCTGAGATTGTGTGTGTGAATTCAACCTCGCATTTATCTTCTTGACCACGCTGGCTAGACTTGGGTTTGGATGGGTCGGCAAGACGGTCGCGGCAGTTTACTGACGAGGAACGTCCGGGCTCCAAAGAGCAAAATGGTGGGTAACGCCCACCCGGGGTAACCCGAGAGATAGTGCAACAGAAAGCAAACCGCCGAGCAATCGGTAAGGGTGAAACGGTGGTGTAAGAGACCACCAGCGATTCAAGTGATTGAATCGGCTAGGTAAACCTCATTTGGAGCAAGACCAAACAGTGAACGCTTGAGGGCTGCTCGCTCGAGTTCACGGGTAGGTCGCTTGAGGCGTTGGGCAACCAACGTCCTAGATAGATGACTGTCACTTTGCAAAAAGTACAAAACCCGGCGTAATAGCCGGCCCATCCACTTAGTCCTTGTTGTGGTGCTTCGCAGCAAAGTATGCGGCACCGATGATGCCAGCGTTGTTCTTGGATTTTGCGGGAACTATCTCAACGTCGGATTCGATCATGTGTACAAAACTGCTGTGATCCTTGGACACTCCACCGCCGATGATAATTAAGTCAGGGTAGAACAACCGGTTCAGTCGATCAAAGTATTTAGAAAGAACCTGGGACCATTGCTCAAAGCTGAGGTTATCTCGTTCTTTGGCTGAATAAGCAGCCTTGGTCTCGTAGTCGACACCGTCAATTTCGATGTGCCCAAGTTCGGTATTTGGAATCAACTTACCGTTCATGAACAAAGCCGTCCCGATACCGGTTCCCAAGGTACACATCAAGACAAGCCCCTTGCGGTCTTGACCGGCACCGAATTTAATCTCGGCAACCCCGGCGGCATCTGCGTCGTTTAGCAAAACGACCTCAGTACCAAGGGCCTTAGAAAACAACTTTGCAGCTTTTAGGCCAATCCATTCGTCTGATACATTGGCCGCGGAAAGAGTGACACCATTTTTCACAGGCGCCGGAAAGCAGATTCCAACAGGCGTGTCTTTTGGGGCATCGATTTGCTTGATAAGTTTCATTACTAGCTCAACTACACTGGCTGGCTTTCCTCCATCAGGGGTATCAAAACGAATTCGTTCTGTGGCTAGCTCACCTTTTTTGAGATTGACCAACGCTCCCTTGATGCCGGTTCCACCGATATCTATTCCGATTGCGTTTTTCATAACTTTCTCATTTTAGGCCAGTGTAAGAATCTGGGCTCCAGATTCGGTCACAACCAAAGTGTGTTCAAACTGTGCGGTGATTGATTTGTCCTTGGTGGCAACAGTCCAGCCATCTGGCCACATATCCCATTCGTGAGTACCCAACGTGAGCATCGGCTCAATAGTGAACACCATCCCCACCTCCATGGTGTTCGAGTAAAGTGGCGCGGCATCGTAGTGAGGGATAACTAAACCGGAATGAAAGGCTTCCCCGATTCCGTGCCCCGTAAAGTCCCGAACGACTCCGTAGCCAAATCGCTTGGCGTAGGACTCGATCGTTCTGCCAATTACGTTTATTGGACGCCCTGGCATAACAGATGCTATTGCACGCTCGAGTGACTCTTTGGTTCGGTCAACTAGCAAGGATACTTCTTCGGAAACATTGCCAACTTTGAATGTTTGATTGCTGTCACCGTGGAAGCCATCCAGGTAAGCGGTTACGTCGATGTTTACTATATCTCCATCTTGAATTTCTAGGTCGTCCGGGATTCCGTGACAAATGATTTCATTCACCGACGTACAGCAGGACTTTGGAAAGCCTCGGTACCCCAATGTTGATGGGTATGCACCGTTTGAAATCAAAAACTCATGGACTATGACATCCAGCTCGTTAGTTCGCATGCCGACTTCGATGCTGTTTCCGGCAAGCTCGATAGCTTGCGCCGCTAACTTTCCTGCAGCACGAATCTTTTCCACCTGCTCTGGGTTTTTTACATGACCACCGGTCCATTCGGCAGGAGCTCTCTTGCCCACATACTCAGGTCTGACTATGTTGTTGGGCACCAAAAGAGCTTTTGACACCACTCCGGGCGTTAGCGAACCGGAAACATTATCGCGAGGCATGTAGTTAGTCTATTCAACGCTCCCCGCTAGGCTCACTTGATAGGAGGGCAAAATGTCTGAGGCTGGAAAATATTGGTTCAACACAAAAACCAAGCAAGTTGAGTTTGGGCTCAAGAGCTCTTCTCTTGATCGAATCGGACCTTTTGAGACCGAAAGGGAAGCAGCGAATGCCGAAGAGATCGTTAGATCACGTGCGAAGCAATGGCTCGAGGACGAAAAACTCGAAGACTAGCTATCGAAGGAGTGTTCCCTGCCTGGAAACTCACCAGAAATTACCTCAGCACGATAGTTACTCGCCGCATTAGCTAGATCACTTCTCAGGTTTGTGTATTGCTTTACAAATTTTCTTGTTCCACTAGAAAGCCCAGCAAAATCCTGCCACACCAGAATCTGGCCATCGGTTCCGTTGCCGGCCCCGATACCAATGGTTGGAACCGATAGCTTCTGGCTTAGCTCTTTAGCCAAGTCAGCTGGCACCATCTCAAGCACTATCGCGAATACGCCAGCTTCCTGCAGCGCTAGCGCATCCTTCTCGAGTGCGGCTGCTTGTTCGCCTCTGCCTTGAACTTTGAAACCACCAAGAGCGTGAACCGACTGCGGTGTAAAGCCGAGATGGCCCATCACTGGAATGCCTGCAGCAACAATTGCTTTTACCTGCGGGGTGCGATCGGACCCACCCTCGAGCTTTACTGCTTCTGCGCCAGAGCGTTTCATCATCAAAATTGCATTCTCTAATGCCTGAGTTGGCGACACCTCATAAGAGCCAAATGGCATGTCTATAACCACGAGGGCTCGCTCAACCGCAGAGCTCACACCTTTTCCAAAGCTGATCATCTCGTCCACGGTTACCTCGAGAGTGCTGTCGTGGCCCAAAACAGTGTTGCCGGCGGAGTCTCCGATCAGGATCACTTCAATTCCTGCTTGATCGAAGATTTCTGCGGTGGTCGCGTCGTAGCTGGTGAGACAAGAAAATTTTGTCCCGGAAGCTTTTAGCTCAGCTAGCGAACTAGTTCGCACTTTTTTGATTTCGCTTGCCAAAACAACTCCTACTTAGACCAACGGGTGATTGGAAGTCTTCTTTCTCGCCCAAAGGCAAGTTTAGTAATTCTCGGGCCTATCGCACTCTGTCTTCTCTTCCATTCAGAGCTGCTGACTAAGCGAATGACCGACTCAACGGTTGTGGCATCTAAACCTTGAGCAATAATCTCTGATTCCGACATTCTCTGTTCGATGTGTAGCTCAAGGATCCGATCTAGTACCGCATAATCAGGCAGCGAGTCTTGATCGAGCTGATCTGGTCGTAATTCAGCCGATGGTGGCTTACTAATTGACGCTTCAGGAATCGGGGAAGTATTGCCTTGTTTGGCAGCTAATTCATTGCGGTATCTGGCAAGGTCCCAAACGAGGGTTTTTTCAACGTCCTTTATCGGAGCATATCCACCGGCGGCATCACCATAAATAGTGGAATAACCAACCGCGAGCTCTGTCTTGTTGCCAGTTGAAAGCAGCAAGTGCCCATTGGAGTTCGACTTTGCCATCAGAATGACTGCCCTGATTCTGGCCTGCAGATTCTCCGCAGCCAGGCCCTCTAGAGAGAGTTTGTCTACAAACTGCTCCACGTATGTCTCGATTGGCTCGGTCGAGTAAACCAGGCCAGTGTTTTTTGCCAATAGCGCCGCGTCTGACAGCGAGTGATCTGATGAGAATCTGCTCGGTAGCGATACCCCGAAGACATTGTTGGCGCCGATGGCATCAACTGCAATTGCTGCGCAGACAGCTGAATCTATTCCACCAGAAAGACCAAGTACGACTGACTTGAACCCATTCTTTCTGACGTAATCGCGCACTCCAAGAACTAAAACATTCCAGACCTGGGCTAAATCGGAATCGGTTTTTGTTGATTCAGTAACCGGCTTGATTGAGTTCTTGGATTCAATTTCGACAACCACTAGATCAGTATCAAATTGCTTAGCACGAGCAATTTCATTTCCATCAGCATCAATTAGGAAGCTATTACCATCAAATACCAAATCGTCCTGACCGCCAACTAAGTTGACGTAGGCAACAGCAGTGGATTGCGTGGAGGCTAGATCCTGAACCAACTCAAGCCTGGTGTCGGTCTTGGAGCGTTCAAAAGGGGAGCCATTAAGCACCAGGGTTAGATCGACATTGTGGCTTGCAATCTGCGAAACCGGTCCACCAGTTTGCCAAATGTCTTCGCAAATTACTGTTGCAAAACGTAGGCCATCAATTTCAAAGGTGAGTAGCTGATCGCCTGGAACAAACACTCGGTACTCATCAAAAACGGAGTAGTTAGGAAGGTGATGCTTGGCGTAGCTTGCCTGAACCTTGCCATCAAAAATCAAGCTGGCACAGTTTTGTCCGATAGCCCAAGAGGTTGGGCTCTTGGCTAGTGCGGGGTGGCCAACAACTACTCGAATATGACCCTGGCCACGTTTTGCCAGTTCTTGTGCGAGGCTCTCAAGGGCCTTACCGGAGTCATTCAAGAAGTCTTTACTGAGGGCGAGATCCTCAATTGGGTAGCCGGTTAGTGCCAGCTCTGGAAACAGCACCAAGTTTGAACCTAGGTCTTGCGCCTGCTGAACTTTTTCAAGAATCTTCGCGCTATTTCCCGCCAGGTCACCCACAGTCGGGTTTATCTGGGCCATGGCTAGGCGAAGAGCGGGCATAAGTATTAGCCTAGTAGCAGGCAAGGAAGAGGTTTTTCATGGATAAGCAGCGCGATTTTGTGCTCCGAACAATCGAAGAGCGAGGCGTTAAGTTCGTTCGACTTTGGTTCACCGATGTTGCTGGAACTCTCAAAATGGTTGCCGTTGCTCCTGCCGAAGTTGAAGGAGCGTTTGCCGAAGGCTTAGGTTTTGATGGCTCGGCTATTGAGGGACTCTCTAGGGCGTACGAAGCCGATATGTTGGCGGCTCCAGATCCATCTACTTTCCAGATTCTTCCATGGCGAGGAGACGTTGACCCAACCGCCAGAATGTTCTGCGACATTATGACCCCAGACGGTCAGCCAGCTGCAGCCGACCCAAGAAACGTTTTACGAAGAGCTTTGGCTAAAGCCAGCGACCTTGGCTTCTCCTTTTACATTCACCCCGAGATCGAGTTCTATCTTCTTAAGTCTTCTCAGATTGGCCCAGAGGGCCCAATCCCAGTTGATAACGCTGGTTACTTTGACAACGTTCCAGGCGGCACTGCGCACAACTTCCGAAGAAGAGCTGTAACCATGCTTGAGCAGCTGGGTATCTCTGTTGAGTTCAGTCACCACGAAGGTGGTCCTGGTCAAAATGAAATCGACCTGCGTTACGCAGACGCGCTAACCATGGCAGATAACATCATGACGTTTAGAACAGTCATTAAAGAAGTTGCCATCGAGCAGGGCGTATACGCCACCTTCATGCCAAAGCCTTTCACCGAGCATCCAGGCTCTGGAATGCACACCCACATGTCACTATTCGAAGGTGACACCAACGCGTTCTTCGACGCCAGCGGTCAGTATCGCTTGTCTAAAGTTGGCCGTCAGTTTATGGCCGGGCTATTGCGCCACGCTCCTGAAATCACCGCGGTTACTAACCAGTACGTGAATTCCTACAAGCGCCTTTGGGGTGGAGGCGAAGCCCCAAGCTTTGTTTGCTGGGGCCACAACAACCGATCAGCTTTAATTCGCGTTCCGCTATACAAGCCAGACAAAGGCCAGTCTTCACGCATTGAGTATCGAGCCATTGACTCAGCTGCAAACCCATACCTGGCCTACGCCTTGCTGCTTGCAGCAGGACTTAAGGGTATTGAGAACGAGTATGAGCTACCTGCTGAGACCGAAGACAATGTTTGGAATCTAACCGACTCTGAACGCCGCGCTATGGGAATCGAACCCCTGCCACAGTCTCTCGATCATGCCATTAGAAAGTTTGAAGAGTCAGAACTCGCCGCAGAAACACTCGGTGAGCAAGTATTTAGTCACATGCTTGCTAACAAGAGAGCGGAGTGGGCTGCGTACAGAACTCAGGTCACCCCATTTGAACTAAAGCGGAATCTAGAAACTCTTTAGTAGCTAATGGCCCGAGAGCGCAGCACCGGATTATCTGAGCTTGCTGGCTCTGGCTTTATCGAACTGGACCAAGCTCAGCAGAAACTTTCCAATCTTTCTGCGCAGGTAGGTCTTAGTGAATCCAAGCTTCTTGGTCCACTTGGAAACACCCAGGATCCCGACCAGTGCCTCGAGCTACTTGTTCGTCTAACCAGAGACAACAATAAAAAGATTAAATCAATCGCATCGAATCAGGCAGCGTTTGGGCGGCTATGCAAAGTTCTTGGCGCATCAGTTGGGTTCTTTGAATTCCTTGCTCGCGAGCCAGCAGCACTTGAATTGTTTTTGCAAGAGCCAGAATTACCAAGCGCGGAATCATCTTTAATCGCGCTTACTAAAGCTGCCACAGGTGTTTCACCTATAAGGATCGCCTATCGGAAGCAGCTTCTAAAAATCGCAATCTTCGACGTTTGCTCGCAAGACCCTACCGGCCAAATCGGACCCGTGTCTAAAGCACTGGCAGATTTGGCAGCGGCAGCGATTGAAGCCGGACTCATTCTTGCAAAGGCAGAACTTTCTGATGAGGCAAACCAAGTTCATTTCCCAAGAAAGGATGTTTCTAATACCCGAATAGCGGTCATTGGCATGGGTAAGTGCGGGGCACGGGAATTGAACTACATATCGGACGTTGATGTCATCTATGTTGCAGAACCCGCCTCTAACGAAATTGAAACCGATAGGGCGCTTGAGATTGCGACCAAGGTTTGCTCTCGGATGATGCGGATAATGGATGAGTCAGATTCGGAACCAGCGCTCTGGCAAGTCGATGCCAACTTGCGACCCGAGGGTAAAGCTGGCGCTCTAGTTAGATCCCTTGAATCGCACAAAACCTACTACGAGAGATGGGCTGAGAGCTGGGAGTTTCAAGCTCTATTGAAGGCAAGGCCAATTGCCGGTGACACCGAGCTAGGTGAGAACTACTTGGCCGTGACCAATCCCATGGTTTGGGAATCTACTTCCCGCGATAACTTTGTTGAATCAGTTCAGCGCATGAGGCAGCTAGTTACTGACAACATTCCAATAAGCGAAGTAGATTCTCAGATCAAGCTCGGCCCAGGAGGCCTAAGAGATATTGAGTTCACGGTTCAACTGCTGCAGCTTGTTCATGGAAGAACCGATAGTTCGCTTCGAACTAGAGACACCCTTGGAGCCATTGAAGCATTAGCCACCGGCGGCTACATCGCCAGAGAAGATGGGAAGCGCTTTAGTGATCACTATCGCTTTCTAAGACTTCTTGAGCACCGGATTCAACTCAATCAACTAAGACGCACCCACCTAATGCCAAGCGATGAGCTTGCCAGAAGAGCAATCGCCAGATCTCTGTCTTTGGAGCTTAGCGCCACGAATCTAATTGAAAGATGGGAAGCGGTAAAGCTCGAAGTTCGTGATTTGCACCAGCAGCTTTTCTATAGGCCATTGCTTAGTGCAGTATCGGGTCTGAACCAAGAAGATCTTGAGCTAACCAGCGCCCAGGCACAAGATCGACTTGGCGCAATTGGTTTTCAAGATTCCCGCAGTGCCTTGGCACACATCACCGCACTAACTTCTGGTTTGTCCAGGCGAGCAGCGATTCAAAGACAGCTCCTTCCAGTGTTGCTTCAGTGGTTTGCCGACGGCACTGACCCAGATGCCGCACTCTTGGCTTTTAGAAGGTTGAGTGAGGATCTTGGGGATTCTCACTGGTACCTTCGGATGCTGCGTGACTCATCAGGAGCCGCCAAGCGCATGACGCAGGTGTTTTCAACCAGTCGTTTAGCAACATCGCTGTTTGAGCGAATGCCAGAAGCGGCGGCCTGGTTTGAACGCGAAGAAGACCTACTGCCACAAAAATTGGATCAACTCCTTGGGCAATTTCAGGCAATTATTTCCCGTCATGAAGACCCGGATTTGGCTGCAGCTAGCATCAAGGCTATTCGTCGAAAAGAAACCCTACGGGTCGCAATAGGATTCGTAATCGGTTCACTCGATCTTGATGCCTCTTCGAAAGGGCTATCGGATATTACCGAGGCGTACCTATTGAGCATGCAAGAACTTGCTACTGGGTCGTTACAGACAAAACTTGGCAACCTTAGCCACGAACTTGCAATAGTTGCTATGGGCCGGTTCGGGGGAGCAGAGCTTGGGTTTGGTTCCGACGCCGATGTGATGTTTGTTTACAAACCAACAGTTGCGGACGTAAACCTCGCCCAGTCAGAGGCTCAAGAGCTAGTGTCTGAGATTCGAAGACTTTGCTCAGATCAGATCCTTGAGTTCGAGCTGGATCTAGATCTTCGGCCGGAGGGTAAAAACGGACCCATTGTTAGATCGATTGATTCCTACGCCAGTTACTATCAGCGCTGGGCAGGTACCTGGGAGTCTCAGGCTCTGCTACGAGCACGGGTGATTTCAGGAGCGAAGTCAGTAAAGGACGAATTTGTTTCGTTGATTGACAGCTATCGCTATCCAGAACAAATTGAAGAAGCCGCGGTAGTTGAGATTAGAAGAATCAAGGCAAGAGTCGAAGTTGAAAGGCTTCCCCTCGGTGCTGACCCGATGAGGCATCTAAAGCTTGGAAGAGGTTCCATTAGCGATGTCGAGTGGTTAGTGCAGCTACTTCAACTAAAACACGGACACTCCAACCCAAGTCTGCAGACGCCCCATACTTTGCAAGCTCTTGATCGCCTCGAGAAAGCCGGAATCGTTCAAGCCTCCGATGCAATTGTGCTCAAGCAGGCTTGGCAGCTGTCTTCCGCGATTCGCTCTGCGGTAATGCTGGCGCAGAACAAGCGAACGGATGTTTTACCAACGGACCGCTTGCAACTTGAATCCGTTGCCAGGTTGCTCGAGTACCCTCGTGGCGGAGCGACTGCACTGGAGCAGGACTATCTAGCCACTACTCGACGAGCTAGAGCCGTGTTTGAGAAACTGTTCTACGACTAAACGCCGTAGTAAAGCTCGAACTCGTAAGGATGAGGACGAAGCGCCAACGGAGCAATCTCATTTTCTCTCTTGTAAGAAATCCAAGTTTCGATTAGATCCTTGGTAAACACATCACCTGCAAGTAAGTAGTCGTGATCTGCCTCTAGCGCCTGCAGAACTTCTTCCAGGGTTCCAGGAACCTGTGGGATTAGCTTTGCTTCCTCTGGTGGCAATTCGTAAAGGTCCTTATCAACTGGCTCGTGTGGCTCAATGCGGTTCTTGATGCCATCAAGACCTGCCATAAGCATCGCAGCGAACGCAAGATATGGGTTCGATGATGCATCTGGGGCACGGAACTCGATGCGCTTAGCCTTCGGGTTTGTTCCAGTGAGTGGGATACGAATGGCAGCTGATCTGTTTCCAGCGGAGTAAACAAGGTTCACTGGAGCTTCGAAGCCAGGCACTAGGCGGTGGTAGGAGTTAACGCTCGGGTTGGTGAAGGCAAGCAAGCTTGGTGCGTGCTTTAGGATTCCACCGATGTACCAGCGGGCCATGTCGCTTAGCCCGCCGTATCCACTCTCGTCGTAGAAAAGTGGCTTGCCATCTTTCCACAGTGACTGATGAACGTGCATACCTGAACCGTTGTCGCCAAATAGCGGCTTAGGCATGAAGGTTGCCGTCTTGCCAAATGAGTGAGCAACGTTTTTCACAATGTACTTAAACTTCAAGATGTCATCACCGGCGCGAAGCAGGGTATCAAAGCGGTAGTTGATTTCACCCTGACCTGCGGTACCTACCTCGTGATGGCTTCTTTCAACAGAAAGTCCAGCTGCTTCTAGCTCTAGAACGATCTGGTCACGAATGTCTGCGTGCTGATCAACGGGGGAGACGGGGAAGTAGCCGCCCTTATATGGAGTCTTGTTCGCCAAGTTTCCGCCGGCTTCCTCGCGACCTGAGTTCCAGGCAGCTTCGGAGCTGTCGATGAAGTGGTAAGCGGTGTTGGCTTTTACTTCGTAGCGAACGTCGTCGAAGATGAAAAACTCTGCTTCTGGAGCAAAGAAAGCAGTGTCGGCAATGCCCGTAGTGGACAGGTAGGCCTGTGCCTTCTTGGCAACCTGACGTGGGTCACGGCTGTAGATCTCACCAGTTCTTGGGTTGTAGATGTCGAAGACCATGTTCAAAGTCTTTTCAACGCGGAATGCGTCTAGAAAAGCTGTAGTGACATCAGGAATAAGCTGCATGTCTGATTCATGAATGGAAGCGAAACCTCTAATTGAGGATCCGTCAAAGAGCTGACCGTCGATGAAGAACTGTTCATCGATCATGGCCGCTGGTAGGTTAAAGTGCTGTTGGACACCAGGCAAATCCGTGAAGCGAACGTCTAGAAACTTTACGTCGTGGTCTTTGATGTACTTGACTACTTCTGCGGCGGTTTTGAACATTAGGGTTCCCTTCAAATCAACTGGTTATAGACAAATCTTAGCTAGCTAGATGTTTCAAACAGTTTTTGAAATGTTTCGGGAATGTAAAATCTACATTCTCCGGCCGGCACGAATCCGGTTCGGGTC
>JBIIQC010000019.1:0-19615 GCA_044342295.1 Rhodoluna sp.
GGTACTTCTCCCACGTGTTCTCTGGTGGTTACGACGCTGGATACTACGGTTACATCTGGTCGGAGGTACTTGATGCCGATACCGTCAATTGGTTCAAGCAAAATGGTGGCCTAACCAGGGAAAACGGCGAGAAATTCAGGAAAGAACTTCTTTCCCTCGGAGGCTCTATTGATTCCATGGATATGTTTAGAAACTTCCGAGGCCAAGAGCCTGCAATTGAGCCGCTTCTTAGGCGCCGCGGTTTGCTTTAGCTAGCGGAGTTCTTTCCCAAAAAAGCACCAGCATTCCAGCAACTAGGGCCCAGAAGGCTCCACCAATCCCAAACACCGAGATGCCGGCGGCTCCCACGATGAACGTTATGGCTGCAGGTAGCCTGGTGCTTCGGTCTTCCAAGGATGCACCAATAGAAGCGATGAAGCTTGGAAGAAGTGCCAAACCAACTACGGCAAGTAGTAGCTCTGATGGAACTGCAAGGACGAAGGCGGCAAATAATCCAGCACCAATTGCGAAAAGCCAGTAAACCAGTCCGCCAACAAAAGAAGCCACCCAACGACGAGCAGGATCTTTCGCAGCTTGCTCGTTTGCGTTGATAGCCGCGGTGATTGCAGCAAGATTCATTCCAAAACCACCAAAGAATGAAGCAACCATCGTCGCAACTCCGGTTGATGTAATTACTGCCCTTACGGGAACTTTGTATCCAAAGCCCTTCATGATTGCGATTCCTGGCAGGTTCTGACTCGCCATAGTAATCAGATACAAAGGAATGCCGATTGAAAGAATCGGAATCAAATCAAGCGCGGGAACTACAATTTCAAAGCTTGGAAATAGCCTCGCTTGATCAAGCCAATCCCAACCCAGGTCTGCATTCACCAACAGAAAGGCCAAAACAATTGCTACCGGAGTTGCCCAAACAGTTGCGATCCGATTCAGCACAAACCAGACCAAAACAAATGGAATCACAAGAAACGGATAATCAACAGCTGCCCGTACCGTATTAATCACAAAAACAAACAAGATACCCGCCAGCATCGCACTTGCAATGCTTGCTGGGATCTTTTGCACCAACATGGAAAGAGCTGGCCATAATCCAGTTACCGTCAGAAGCAAGCCTGATAGTAAGAATCCACCAACGGCTTGATCAAATTCCAAGCCCAACCCAGCTGAGGCTGCTAGAAAAGCTGCCCCTGGAGTGGACCAAACAATCGAAATTGGCATCTTGTATCGATAGCTCAAGACTGTCGAGAGCAAACCGTATCCAATTAGCAAAACAAACAGTGCGGTGAAGGTTTGATCCCTGGTTGCTCCCATTGCTACTAACCCGGCGATTGCGATCCCAAAAGTTGCAGCTGAGCCAGAAATGGAGGCCACAAAGCCTGCGATTATGGGTGCTTTTAGTTCAGGCTTGGAAGACTGAACGGGTTTCATTTATTAGGCAGATTTTTCTTGAGCTTGTTTTTTGAATGGGGTGATGGAAGCCTCTTTTTTGCCAAGGACGACATCCTTGGTGATCTTCACAAGGCCTTGACTTTCCATAGTTGGAATCTCAAACATGATCGGGCCAAGCACTGTTTCAAGGATTGACCTCAAGCCTCGAGCTCCTGTTTCGCGCTCTATTGCCATGTCGGCCATCAATTCAAGAGCTGCCTTATCAAACTCCAGCTCGAAGCCATCCAGCTCGAACATTCTCTGGTACTGCTTGGTAAGGGCATTTTTAGGAACTGTCAGAATGTCCATCAAGGCCGAACGGTCTAGAGGCTCGACCGTTGCGATAACTGGAAGACGACCAATGAATTCGGGAATCAAACCGAATTTTCTCAAGTCTTCCGACTGAACATCGTTGAAGATGTCCGGGTCTACGCCGTGAGACTGGACTTCGTTGCCAAAGCCAATGCCCCTCTTGCCGGAGCGGTTAGAGATAATTTCTTCCAATCCTGCGAAAGCACCTGCCACGATGAAAAGCACATTTGTGGTGTCAATCTGGATGAAATCTTGTTGGGGGTGCTTTCTGCCGCCCTGTGGTGGGACCGAAGCTACGGTTCCTTCCAAAATCTTGAGCAAAGCCTGCTGAACACCTTCACCGGAAACATCTCGGGTAATCGATGGGTTCTCGGCTTTTCTGGAAATCTTGTCAATTTCGTCGATGTAGATAATGCCCTGCTCTGCGCGCTTGACATCAAAATCAGCAGCCTGCAGAAGCTTTAGCAGGATGTTCTCGACATCCTCGCCGACGTAACCAGCTTCAGTCAAAGCTGTAGCGTCCGCTACCGCGAAAGGAACGTTAAGTCTTTTGGCAAGAGTTTGAGCCAGGTAGGTCTTGCCACAACCGGTTGGTCCAATCATCAAAATATTTGACTTGGCAATCTCGATTGCATCATGCTCTTTACCGGCAGCGGTAAGTGTCCCAGCAGAGCGAATTCTCTTGTAGTGGTTGTAAACAGCAACTGAAAGAACTTTCTTTGCTTTGTCTTGACCAATTACGTACTCGTCCAAGTAACCATAGATTTCTTTTGGCTTTGGAAGAGTAATGTCCTCGATTTCCTTGGAAGCCGCAGCGCCAAGCTCTTCCTCGATAATCTCGTTGCAAAGCTCAATGCACTCATCGCAAATGTAGACACCTGGGCCTGCGATCAGCTTTCTAACCTGCTTCTGGCTCTTTCCGCAGAAAGAGCACTTAAGCAAGTCGCCTGATTCGCTGAGTTTTGTCATAACTAAAACCCTATTACCCATCCCCGACAATCGCGGTTAGGTTCTCCCAGTTATTTACTTGGCAGGCAGTGCGTTCTTACGAGAAGTAAGCACCTGGTCAATCAATCCGTAGGTCAGAGCCTCATCTGCAGTCAAGATCTTGTCGCGGTCGATGTCCTTGTTAACTTCGGCAACAGTCTTGTTTGAGTGCTTGGATAGTGTCTCTTCGAGCCACTCACGCAAACGCATAATCTCTCTTGCCTGAATTTCAATGTCAGACGCCTGACCTCGACCGGAGTCACCAGTTGCAGGTTGGTGAATCAAAATTCTTGCGTTCGGCAAAGCAAGGCGCTTGCCAGGAGAACCGGCTGCTAGCAACACGGCAGCAGCAGAGGCAGCCTGACCCAAGCAAACTGTTTGAATGTGCGGTCTGATGTATTGCATGGTGTCGTAAATCGCAGTCATCGCGGTGAACGATCCACCCGGTGAGTTGATATACATAGTGATGTCGCGGTCAGGATCTTGGCTTTCAAGCACCAAAAGCTGCGCCATGACATCGTCCGCAGAAGCATCGTCAACTTGAACACCTAGAAATACGATGCGGTCTTCAAAGAGTTTGTTGTAAGGGTCCTGGCGCTTGAAACCATAGGAGGTTCTTTCCTCAAAGCTAGGAAGAATGTATCTAGCTTCTGGGGACAAGTTTGAAAGATCTTTAGGCAATTTTGTTACTCCCTACTTGTTTCCAACACCAGTGGCTGCGCCAGCAGATGCTTGAATGTGGTCGATGAATCCGTACTCCAAAGCTTCTTGAGCAGTGAACCAGCGATCGCGGTCGCCATCTTCCATAACCTGCTCAACTGTTTTCCCAGTTTGGTCTGCGGTGATTTGTGCAAGCTGACGCTTCATAGACATAATCAGCTCTGCCTGAGTTTGAATGTCGGCAGCGGTTCCACCGAAACCTCCGGCTGGCTGGTGAAGTAACACTCTGGTGTTTGGGGTGGCATATCTTTTGCCCTTGGTTCCAGATGAAAGTATGAACTGTCCCATCGAAGCGGCCATTCCAATTCCGACAGTGACGATGTCGTTTGGAACGTATTGCATGGTGTCGTAGATTGCCATACCCGCGGTGATCGAACCACCTGGTGAGTTGATGTAAAGGTAAATATCTTTGTTGGAATCTTCGGCTGCTAGCAGCAGAATCTTGGCGCAGATGTCATTTGCCATGTCATCGCGAAATTCACTACCAAGCCAAATGATTCTGTCTTTTAATAGACGGTCAACGGTGGAATACTTTTCCATTGCCTTATCTGCCATTTGATTCCCTTATCCCATGCTTGATTACTTACTTGCTAGACCAAGATACTTCGAAACACGCCAAGATAAGGGCTTGTTCGCCTAGGGCAATAAAGCTGGTTTCTTAGTCGTGGTCGTGACCGGCGTGAGAGTCCTGGCTTGAAGAGTCTCCCTTTAGAAACTCCCCCAGATCAACGGGGTTCTTAGCCTTGTCGGTCACGATGGCTTCGGAGAGCACAATGGATAATGCCTTGCGCCTTGCAACCTCGCCAACAAAAGATGGAACCTGACCGTTTTTACTAATGGTCTCAACAAACTCGTTTGGATCCATGCCATAGTTTTGGCTACTAAGCATCAGATACTGCATTAGCTCCTGCTCGCCAACCTTGATACCCTCGGCATCAACAATTGCGTCAAGAAGCATCTGAACCTTGAAAGACTTTTCGGATTCCAAGGTAACTTCGGCGCGATGCTTGTCATCTTGCAATCTGCCTTCGCCTTCGAGGTGGCGGTTCACGTCAGATTCGATCATTTCTTTCGAAACTGGAACGTCAACAATCTTTAGAAGCTCCTCGGTGAGAAGATCTCTTGCCTGAATTCCCTGAGAGTAGCTCTTGGACTTAGCAATTTGAACTTCAATGTCGTCCTTTAGCTCTTTTAGAGTGTCGAACTGGCTGGCCAACTTGGCAAAGTCGTCATTTGCCTCTGGAAGCTCGCGCTCCTTGACTGCATTAACCTTCACGGTAACTTCGGCTTCTTTTCCCGCCATGTCTCCACCAACAAGCTTGGAGCGGAAAACAGTAGTTTCGCCAGCGGTAAGAGTGTCTAGAGCTTCGTCGATGCCATCGAGTAAGTTTCCAGATCCAACTTCGTAAGAAATGTTCTCAGCAGAGTCGATTTCTTTACCGTTGATACTGGCTGCCAAATCAATTGAGACGAAGTCGCCCTTTTTTGCGGCACGCTCAACTGTATTTAGGGTTCCAAAACGAGCGCGAAGAGCATCTAGCTCGTCTTCAATCTCTTTGCCGCCTACCTTGATGTTGTCTACAACTACCTTGAGTCCGCGGTAGCCAGGAAGTTTGATCTCCGGTCTTACCTCTACTTCGATTTCAACAACGAGGTTGCCAAGGAATGTGTTCTCGTCAGGGCTTGACTTGACGTCAGCTTTTGGCTGACCAAGTGGGCGAAGCTTGCTTTCTTCAAGAGCTTTTTTGTAGATGCCATCTAATCCATCGTTGATGGCGTGGGCCAAGATAGCTGGGCGTCCGACTCTTTGATCCAATAGCGCAGCAGGGATTTTTCCCTTGCGGAAGCCAGGCACGTTTACCTGCTGAGCGATGTGCTCGTAGGCGTGATCAAGCGAAGGCTTGAACTCTTCTGGGGTGACTTCGATGTTGAGCTTGACGCGGGTGGGGTTTAGTCGTTCAACGCTAGTTTTCAAGTTGTTCTCCTGGAAATTTGCCCCCATAAAGGGGTAAACAAATACGGCTCTTTGTTTGTCGGGGTGACAGGACTCGAACCTGCGATATCCTGCTCCCAAAGCAGGCGCGCTAGCCACTACGCTACACCCCGGTGGTTTTTGGAAATATTTCCATAAACAACCTCGGTCAGTCTATCCCATACAATAGTGAGGTAGCGAACGGCTTTTTCGGGAGTGTAGCTCAATGGTAGAGCCTCAGTTTTCCAAACTGATGGCGCGGGTTCGATTCCCGTCACTCCCTCCAATTACCTCTGGCAGGTATTACACCAATAAAGCTTGCGGCCATAAAAAAGCTCCAGCTTCACTTTCTTTCCACACTTCCTGCACGGCAAACCCTCACGTTTATATACGCAGTAGCGATCCAAAAGCGGGACTCTGCCTTTCAAGAAACCTTCTCGGGTGAGCATCAAACCGGTCTTTACTCCAATTTTCATGAGCCGCACCGCATCATCCCAAATAGCTAGCAACGCTTGCTCTGAAACTTTGTTGCCTGGCTTATGTGGACTGAGGCCCGCTCTAAACAACAACTCGGCACGATAGACATTGCCGATGCCGCTAATCACTGCTTGGTTCATCAGTAATGCACCAATCGGTGCAGCCGAGGCCCTGACTTTTGAAACAAAACGAAGAGATTCTTTTCCGGAAGGATCAGCTCGCAAAGGATCTGGGCCAAGTCGCTTGTAAACAGTCAAGACTTCCGTGGCGTCAACAACCTCACAAACCGTTGGACCTCGAAGATCCGCTGAAGCGGCGCTTGAACCAAATCGCGCTCGCACCTGTCCCCAGACTTCCGGCGCTTTGCTGATGGGTGCATCGTAGAAGTTCCACTTGCCATAGATGCCCAAGTGAACCCGAATGGTTAGCTTGTTATCAAAGCCAAGAAAGAGCTGTTTACCAATCGCGCTTGATTCAACAAGCTTTCTTCCAGAGACAAGTGTTGCTTGCTCGGCAAATCTTCCCTGTGGCGAAGAGATTATGAGTTTAGAACCAACAAACAGCTCAGAGAGTTTGTTCGCAGTTCTATGAACGGAATGGCCTTCTGGCATGCTGCTAGGAAATTAGATCTTCTATTGAGCTAACAATTGCCTCTGGGGTTTTGCTTCTTACGGACACTTCTGTGCCGTCTTGAAGGTTGAGCTTCACAGCCGGACCCTTGGAGGGAACGAATCCGATTTTGCGAGTGGTCGCCCTGATTCCCCACCCACCAAACTCGCTTGCGGAAACTACCCCAACAGAAGCGCTGACAATCTCTTCTTGGTCAAAGCTCATGATTGTCAATCCGCGCAAGCGAATTTGAACATTCTTTCCGACCACTACTTCTGGCATCGAGAGAAGGAAAATCAGCAGGAACGGAATCGAGAAAAGTAGGACTGCAAACAGAGGCCATGGAAAATCAACCGTGGCAGCGTCAGTTGCTCCGATTTGGATAAACAAAGAAACACCAAGAATTACAGTAACTAGCCAGAACACAATACCGAACACCAGCATCACTAGATTTCTAATTCGAATTTTTGACTTTGGCCAGAGATCTGCCACAACCAACGGTAGCCAGAGAACCAACTGAACAATCAGCACGGTTAGTGCAAAATCGCCAACAGAAACGAATCCATCGGGCTGCATTGTTATGCCCCAGTGAATGGCCATTGGGTTAGGTAACTGACCGGCTGTGTCTAGCGCATTGATGAGAACTTGTAGTCCCGCGATAGCAACTGCCGGAACTAACCAGATGTTTAGTTTCCTCAGGCCAAACTTCATTAGCTAGCTGATCTCTCCCGTTTGTTCGTAAAGCCCGATCTTTCCGATTCTGCGCACGTGGCGTTCATCATCGCTGAAGGGCTCGGCTATGAACACCTTGATTAGCTCAAGCACTTCTTCTTTACTGTGCTGTCTAGCACCAACGGCAATAACGTTGGCGTCGTTGTGCTGCCTTGCTAATTCGGCGATTTCTTTATTCCAAACCAATGCTGCTCTTATGCCCTCTACTTTGTTTGCGGCCATTTGCTCACCGTTGCCAGACCCACCCAGAACAATTCCAAGAGCGGGAACTCCAGCTTGCAGATCGCGTTGAACGGCAAGGGCGGCGTTTATGCAAAATGCCGGGTAATCATCAAGCGGATCAAATGACTGTGGTCCGTGATCAAGTACCTCGTGGCCGAGGTTAGTAAGTTCCTCAATTAGATAGTGGCTAGTTTCAAGCCCGGCATGATCGGTTGCGATGTGAATTCTCATATTTACCTAATCTACTTATCGAAACCACTGCGAAGAAACCGCAACGCAATTGAGCCAATTACTGCCGTGAGTGTCACGTAGCTAAGGGTTAGTGCTTGCAGGTTCACCGAAAGCACCGCTGGGGCTGCGAGGGCTGCGATAACCATTGAGAACTCTCCTCTTGGGGTCAAGAAAGCACCGGCTCGAACCCAGCTGAGCTTGTCAACCATGTCTTTAGCGATCCACCAGCCAACCGCGAATTTACCTGCGACTCCGATGACCACAAATAACAACACCGCTGGAAGCACTTGAAGTAAATCTTCGAAGTTGGTGGCCAATCCAAAAAACAGAAAGAAAATTGCCGCGAACAGATCTCTCAGGGAACCCAGTCGTCCACGCACCGTGTTGGCGACCTCACCGGTTAGCAATAGACCAACAAGGAACGCAGCGACCGCACCCGAAAATCCTGCAAGGTCGGCGACTCCTGCTGCCAGCAAGGCTGATCCAAATACCGTCAGCAGCAAGCCGGATGGAACATCGGGGTTCAAGATTCTGGACCACTTGGCATTACCGCGATAAGAAATTATCAAAACAAGTCCAGTGATAATCAATGCAACTGAAACTGAAACTAGACCCGCGGCTGCCGAGAGTCCAAGAACTAGGGCAGATAGCAGAGGAAGATAAGGAGCTAGAGCAAGATCCTCGAAGACCAGGATTGCAACCACGCGCTTGGAAAGTTCCGATTTTCGCCAACCAGTTTCACGAAGTAACTCTGAGGCAATTCCGGAAGATGAAACGTACGTGATGCCACCAACTATAAATGCAGCCAGCGGTCCCCAGCCGAAGGCAAAGGCAAGTAAGGCGCCAGGAATGAAGTTTGTAGCAATGTCAAAAATTCCGGCAGACTTTCTATCTTTAAAAGCCTTAGCCAAATCAGGTGCGGAATACTCCAATCCCAGTAAGAGAAGTAGAAGTATTGCGCCGATTTGTGCTCCGATTGCTAGAAAATCTGAACTTAGATTGACTAACCCGAAGCCACCCTGACCAACCGCAAGGCCGACAATTAGATACAAAGGGACAACGGAGAATTTCAGCCTGGCAGCGATAAAGGCAATTACTCCAAGTCCAACTAACAGCGCGCCAATCTCAGCGAGGGTCTGCGATGCCTCTGCTGAGCCCCCCAAGGCCATTACTGGATTGATCACATTGTTATTGTTTCACACCCTCCTGTCCCCCAGTTAGGCTTTGGGATGAAGAGTCGATAGAAAGAAGAGTCAATGCCTGGCGAAAACCTAACAAGAATTGAAGCGCAAGAGCGAGCAGCCACCTTGGAAGTTCAGAGCTACCAAGTGGAAATCGACCTAACCCAAGGCGCAGAGTTCTTTGGATCCACCACCAGAGTGCGCTTCACCTCCAAAACCCCAGGGGTATCAACCTTCATCGACGCAATCACAAACTCGGTGCACTCGGTTGTGCTCAACGGTGAGGTGTTAGATCCAGCCGTGGTGTCAGATGGCATTCGCATCCAGCTACCTTCTATTGCAGCCGAGAATGAATTGGTCGTTGTAGCGCAGGGAAAGTACACCAACACCGGCGAAGGACTTCATCGTTTTGTGGATCCAGTAGATCAAGAGGTATACCTCTATACCCAGTTTGAGGTGCCTGATTCTCGCCGTATGTTTGCTGTTTTTGAGCAACCCGACCTAAAGGCCACATTCCAGTTCAATATCACAGCCCCTAGCTACTGGAAGGTTGTTTCCAACTCCCCCACCCCAACACCTAATGACCTAAGAGAAGGTGTTTCGGTTTGGAACTTCGATCCAACACCTCGCATCTCAAGCTACATAACCGCTCTAGTGGCAGGACCTTATGTTGAGGTAAGAGATGAGCTTGTTTCGTCATCTGGAAAAACTGTTCCGCTAGGTGTTTTCTGCCGTAAGTCACTATTTGAGTTCTTGGACGCTGAATACGTCTTTGAAAAGACCAAGCAGGGTTTTGAATTCTTTGAAAAGCAGTTTGACTACCCATACCCGTTTGAAAAGTACGACCAGCTCTTTGTTCCAGAGTTCAATGCGGGAGCCATGGAAAATGCAGGAGCGGTAACCTTCACCGAAACCTATGTTTTCCGCTCCAAGGTAACTGACGCTGTAAAAGAGCGCCGCGTAGTAACGATTCTGCACGAGCTAGCTCACATGTGGTTTGGTGACTTAGTTACCATGCGCTGGTGGAGCGATCTGTGGCTAAACGAATCCTTTGCCGAGTATGCATCGACACTGGCCACCCAGGAAGCCACCGAGTGGCACGGAGCCTGGGCGACATTTGCCTCGCTCGAGAAGTCTTGGGCCTACCGCCAAGATCAGCTTCCCTCAACGCACCCTATTGTTGCCGAGATTAACGATCTAGAGGACGTGCAGGTTAATTTCGATGGAATTACCTACGCCAAGGGAGCTTCAGTATTGAAGCAGCTTGTTGCATGGGTTGGTCAGGAGCCTTTTATGCGCGGAGTCTCCGACTACTTCAAAAAGCATGCTTTCAAAAACACCGAGCTCAAAGATCTCTTGAAAGAGCTCGAAAACCAAAGCGGAAGAGATCTCACCCAATGGTCCAAGCTTTGGTTGGAGACAGCTGGTGTAAACACTTTGCGACCAGAGCTTGTTGAAAAAGAGGGTGTAATCGAATCATTCGCTATTTTGCAATCAGCAATCGATGACTACCCGTACCTAAGACCACACCGCATTGCCATTGGCCTCTATGAAGAGCAAAACGGCAAAATCGTTCGAACCGATCGAATCGAGTTGGATGTTGAAGGCGCCAAGACTCAAGTTCCAGAACTTGCTGGCAAAAAACGCTCAGCTTTGATCTTGCTAAACGATGACGATCTCACCTACGCAAAGATTCGTATGGACGGCTCTTCCTGGAGCTTTGCTTTGGACAAACTCTCCCTTATTGAAGACCCGCTAGCTAGAGCTTTGGTATGGGGATCTGCTTGGGATGCAACCCGTGATGGAGAAACCTCGCCTCGAGATTTCATCAAGCTTGCCCTTCGACACATTGAGTTCGAGACTGAGTCAACAACTATGTTGACTGTTTTGAGACAACTGCTGACGGTTGCGAACCTATACGTCGCCGAACAGAACCGCGCTACTGAGCAACTTGCACTGGCTGATGGCTTGTGGAGCCTGGCTCAAAATGCCGAAGCTGGCTCTGATGCGCAGTTACAGTTTGTGAAGTTCTTTGCGCAGTTTGCTAGAAGCGATCAGCAGCTAGCCAATGTCTCGGCACTGCTAAGTGGCGAGATGAAGCTTCCCTCCCTTGCCATTGATACCGACTTGCGCTGGGAGCTTGTTACCTCTTTGGCTGTCGGTGGAAAGATCTCGAGCGAGCTACTAGATCAAGAGCTTGCAAGTGATAACACCGCTAATGGTCAGAAGTATCACGTAGCTGCCGTTGCGGCCTTGCCAGACACCGCTTCCAAGCAAGCGATGTTCACCAGGTTGGTTGCAACCGATGAACTCTCCAATGCATTAGTGAACTCTGCAAGCTTGGCTTTTGGACGAGTATTGGACCCAAATATCTTGCAGCCATTTGTCTCGCAGTATTTTTCAAATGTGCTCAAGATCTGGGAAGACAAGACCTATCACATGGCCGAATACCTTCTTGTGAACCTATACCCGTTAGCGCTTGCCAACAAAGATCTAGTTACTGAGACAGAAGCGTTTCTTGCCAAGTCTGAGATTCAAAGTAAGCCAGCGCTTCGCAGAATCATCATCGAAAACCTTGCCAATGTTGAAAGAGCCCTAAGCGCTCAGCAGCGGGATCTAAGAAGCTAAATGTCTGAAGAGTTCGAAGACGCTAATCGCGTTGAGGTAGTTCGAATCAAGGGTCTTTCTGGTGAAGCCGTTGAGGGAAACTTCTTTGAACTGGTCGGGGGTACCGAAACCTTCAAAAAGCTAGTTACCAAGTTCTACGAGGGCGTTGCCACAGATGACGTTCTAAGGCCAATGTATCCAGAAGAAGATCTGGGGCCGGCTGCCGAAAGGCTAAGAATGTTTTTGGAGCAGTACTGGGGTGGGCCGCAAACCTATCAAGGAACCAGAGGTCACCCAAGACTCAAGCAGCGCCACCAGCCATTCAAGATCAACCCGTTAGCTCGCGAAAGATGGTTGCATCACATGAAGGTAGCTTGTGACTCTCTGGAGCTAGCTCCCCTGCATCAAGCGCAGCTCTGGGGATATCTGGATCGCGCAGCAACTTCAATGCTGAACACATTTGAAGATTAGAAGTGCTTGGCTTCCTTAGATAACACGTGTCCAAATTGGGACGAGAGTCTGACCCAGCCCTGAGAGTGAAAAACTGGAACCATTTCACCTTCCGTCAAAAAGCCCAGACCCGCTGCCGCAAAAGCGGCTCCCGCGGGAACTTTAGAATCAAGATCAATTGCTCTTCCCCAAACTTCGGCACGAATGCGCGCCGCAATTGGTCCGCCAACTGATTCTGGAATTGTCTCCGCAACTTCGATAATGCCTTTTCTGGCAACTCCTGTAAGCATGTACTCTGGCAAGCTCGTAGCTTCCACCCAACCGGTTCGTGGTGGTGAAACTCCAGCCCAGGGCACACGCTCGGAAGAGGCGAGATTGAAAACAAAACTTTGGTCTGCTTCTGGCTTTTCTAGCTCAAATGCGATGCGGTCCAAAACGGCCTGAATTGGAACCAGTACGTTGATCTCAGCTTCTTGCTTTAGATCCATAGTGCGAAGGCCCAGCACGGTTGGACCATCATCCAAAATGTTGGCGGTAAACAAAGGTGCTACATACGCAGTCAAAAGGGCTCCGAAGGCTCTAAGCCTGACTACACCCTTGGGGTCCATTTTCTTGGCACGAGTCAAAAAGGTTTTTAGATCAAGCGCTGTTTGCTGGTCCAGGAGCTGGAAGTCATTTTTCATTTCATTACTAAACTTACCCTGATAGCTACCAAGCAAAGTAAGGACACCCGAGATGAGCAAGGTTCCCCCACCTAAAGACCCACTTGCCGATCTTCTGGTGGCTCTCGACATCAAAGACGCCGGTGGAGCAAGAACTAAAGAAGACATTTTTATAGGCCCATCGCAGTGGATGCCGCACGGACGAGTGTTTGGTGGTCAAGTACTCGCCCAGTGCACAGTGGCAGCAACCAGAACAGTTGACCCCGATAGAATTCTGCATTCACTTCACGGTTATTTCTTGAGACCGGGAGACATAGATTTCCCAATTACTTTTTCGGTTGACAGGCTAAGAGACGGTAAGTCGTTTTCAACAAGAAGAGTTCAGGCTTACCAAAAGGGCGAACCCATTTTCTCAATGATCTCTTCATTTCAAACTGAGAGCCCAGGACTCACCCACCACGAACAAATGCCAGAGGGCATCAAGCAACCAGAAGATCTTCCCTCTGCGGCTGAAGTTCTCGGTGGCATCCCTCACCCAGTAGCTCAATACTGGGCTAAGGCCAGACCATTTGATTTGCGTCACGTGCAATCACCGATTTACTTTGAAGTAAAGGGTGAGCCGGTGGCTCACCAGGCAGTTTGGCTAAAAGCCATTGGAGAATTACCTGATTCTCCAACCCTGCATCAAGCAGCTCTTGCCTACGCATCCGATTTCACGCTACTCGAGAGTATCTATCGCAGGCACAAAATCTCCTGGGCTAAACCGGGGCTAAAGACCGCGAGCCTCGATCACGCGATGTGGTTTCACGCTCCCGCCAAAGTCGATCAGTGGATGCTCTATGTTCAAGAATCTCCTGCTGCCCAAAACAGCAGAGGTTTAGCTATTGGAAAGATTTTTAGTCGCGAAGGTGTCTTACTGGCAACAGTTGCCCAGGAGGGAATGGTTCGAGTCCCTGAAGGGAAAGTAGCTAGTCTCTTGTCAATCTTCGGTAAGTAGAGCGATGCGGCTTAGCTGCGTCTGGCCCTAATCTTTCGATCTTGTTTTCTTCGTAGGACTCAAAGTTTCCTTCAAACCAGTACCACTGATCAGGCTTATCGTCGGTTCCCTCGTAGGCAAGGATGTGGGTAGCAACGCGGTCCAAGAACCACCTATCGTGAGTGATCACCACAGCACAACCTGGAAACTCAAGCAAAGCGTTTTCCAAAGAACCCAAGGTTTCAACATCTAGGTCGTTTGTTGGCTCATCCAGTAGCAATAGGTTTCCACCCTGCTTCAAGGTCAAAGCAAGATTTAGCCTGTTTCGCTCACCACCGGATAGCACTCCGGCAGGTTTTTGCTGATCTGGGCCCTTGAAACCAAAGGCAGCAACATAGGCACGAGATGGCATCTCAACTTGTCCTACGTGAATGTAATCAAGGCCTCCGGACACAACTTCCCAAAGACTCTTGTCGGGGTCTATGCCACCGCGAGACTGGTCAACATAGGAAATCTTTACGGTCTCACCAATTTTGAGCTCTCCACCATCAAGGGTTTCTTCGCCGACAATCATCTTGAATAGCGTTGACTTTCCAACACCGTTTGGACCAATAACTCCAACGATTCCATTTCTTGGTAGCGAGAAAGACAAGTCAGCAATCAAGCTTCGGTCACCAAAGTTTTTTTGTAAGTTCTTAGCTTCTAGAACAACGTTTCCTAGTCTCGGGCCTGGCGGAATCTGAATCTCTTCGAAATCAAGTTTTCTTGCCTTGTCTGCTTCGCTTGCCATCTCTTCGTATCTTGAAAGCCTGGCCTTAGATTTGGTTTGTCTTGCCTTAGATGAGGATCGGACCCATTCAAGTTCATCCTTTAGGCGCTTAGCTAACTTGGCGTCCTTCTTTCCTGCGACCTCTAGACGCTCTTGCTTTTTCTCAAGATAAGTGGAGTAGTTACCTTCATATGGATAAGCACGTCCGCGATCAAGTTCCAAAATCCACTGCGCAACGTTATCTAAGAAGTACCTATCGTGGGTAACAGCTAGTACTGCACCAGGGTATTTTGCCAAGTGCTGCTCGAGCCACAAAACGCTCTCGGCATCCAAATGGTTTGTTGGCTCGTCAAGAAGAAGTAGGTCTGGTTTTTCAAGAAGTAACTTGCAAAGCGCAACACGACGTTTTTCTCCACCAGATAGATGCGCCACCGGAGTGTCACTAGGTGGACAACGAAGTGCGTCCATGGCCTGCTCTAGTTGTGAATCTAAATCCCAAGCATCGAGGTGATCAATTGCCTCTTGTAAAGTTCCCATTTCTTCTAGCAAGCTGTCGTAGTCCGCATCTGGATTAGCAAGCTCTGCTGAAATTTCATTGAACCTATCGAGCTTGGCTTTTACTTCTTTAACGGCCTCTTCGACGTTACCCAGCACGGTCTTTGATTCATCTAGCTTTGGCTCCTGCATCAAAATCCCGACCGAGTATCCCTCGCTCAGGCGGGCCTCTCCATTGGAAGGAGTGTCAAGGCCAGCCATGATCTTCAGAACGGACGACTTACCAGAGCCGTTAGGACCAACAACGCCGATCTTGGCTCCAGGAATAAAAGATATAGTCACATCGTCCAAGATGACTTTGTCACCGTGCGCTTTACGCGCTTTGATCATCTGATAAATAAACTCAGCCATTTTTCCCTCAAATTGTGGTGTCAAAAAAATGACACCCTTTTCACCAAGAGTGCTGTGGATAAGTTTATCCGACAATGATGTGACTCATTGTGAGCCGACAATCACATACACCGAGGCAAAAAGGGTGTCACGCGACCAGGCGCTTAGGGGGAAGTAGCCTGACCGGGTCTGTTACTTACTTGCGGAGCTAAGAAGCGTTGTCTCCGTGGGCTCAAACTCTTCGTCTTCAATTTCACTATCTGCCGGCTCTTCGCGCACTAAAACCGTGCGTGTAAACACTGAATTGCCCCAGGTCAGGTCGTGGCCAATCACATCCGCCTCAATCTCAACTGAAGTTCCGGTTCGTTCACCATTGTCCCAATCACGAACCTTGAGGCGGCCTGAAGTGGAAATTCGATCTCCCTTGGATACCGAGCTTGCTGTGTTGATGGCAAGCTGACGGAAGCAGGTGACCGTGAACCAGTTAGTTTCTCCGTCAATCCAGGCATTTTTGGATCTATCGAAGCGGCGCTTGGAGGAAGCCAAGCGAAATGATGTTATCGGCAAACCCTCTTGCGTTACTAAGTGCCTCGGGGTTGTTGCTACTAAACCTTGAACTGAAAATACATCTGACATGGCTACCTTCTTTTTCTCTGATTGAACTAATCAGAGAAAAAGAATCTCAAAAGGTAAAAGGTCTTTGGGAGTCAAAAAAGAATCTGTGGAGAAGTTATTTCAAATAAAAAGTAAAGGCCTTAGCGGTCTTTGCCATCTTGGGTTTGACCACCATGTTGCAATAACCCTGGTCAGGGTTCTTGGCAAAGAAGTCCTGGTGGTAGGTCTCTCCCATCCAGAAAGTTTCCAAGGGCAGTAACTGGGTGACTATTGCATCGCCCCAGACTTGCTTAGCCCTTTCTAGGGCTTGCTCGAATAGAGCCTTTTGTTCAGCGCCGTCGTAAAACATGCAGCTTCGGTAGCTGGTTCCGATGTCATTGCCTTGACGGTTTAGCTGGGTTGGATCGTGCAGGGTAAAGAAGATGTCCAAAACTACATCAGCCGGAATTATCGACTCGTCGAAGATAACCCTGGCTACTTCAGCGTGGCCGGTTCCCTCGCCGCAAACGGCTTCGTAGCTTGGGTTTTCAACATGGCCCCCGCTATAGCCAACTTCGACATCGCTTACGCCACGAAACTGCATAAAGCTTGAATCTAGGCACCAAAAGCAGCCACCACCGAGGACAAAACTTATCATCTAGCTAGCTTAGGCTTGTGCTTATGAAATTTCGAGCCAGCCAAGATAGATACTCCCAAATGAAGTACCGCCGAACAGGAAAATCCGGTCTGCTACTACCGGAAGTTTCCCTGGGTCTTTGGCACAACTTCGGCTCAGATCATTCCTTTGCAAACCAACGCGCAGTTCTGCGTCGGGCCTTCGATTTGGGAATCACGCATTTTGACCTAGCCAACAACTACGGGCCACCTTATGGTCAAGCAGAAGTGAACTTTGGTGAACACCTGAGAAAAGACTTCACTCCGTACCGCGACGAAATGATCATCTCTACTAAAGCCGGTTACGACATGTGGGATGGGCCCTACGGTGAGTGGGGATCGAGAAAGTATTTACTTGCCTCACTCGATCAGTCCCTTGATCGAATGGGTCTTGAGTATGTGGACATTTTTTATTCACACCGTTTCGATCCAGAAACTCCGCTTGAAGAAACCATGGGTGCTCTAGCATCGGCTGTTAGAAGCGGCAAAGCGCTCTACGTTGGAATCTCCAACTACGACCCACAGCAAACCATTAGAGCAAAACAAATTCTAGATTCATTGGGAATTCCGCTATTGATTCACCAGCCAAAGTATTCCATTCTGGAGAAAACACCTGAGTGGGGATTACTGGAAACAGTTGAGAGCCTTGGAGTGGGTTCGATTGTTTTTTCTCCCCTGGCTCAAGGGTTACTAACCGATAGATACCTTGATGGAAAAGTTCCAAAGTCCTCTAGAGCGTCTAAAGGAAAGTTCTTGCCATCTGCAAAGATAAGCGATCAGTACCTAGCTACTGCTCGTTCTCTAAACGCTGTTGCCAAGTCAAGAGATCAGTCTCTTGCACAGATGGCAATCTCTTGGGTTCTAAGACAGCCTGCTGTGACCAGTGCTCTTATTGGGGCTTCCAGCGTCAAGCAGCTCGAGCAAAACTACGCAGCCATCTTTGCAAACCCGTTTACCATGGACGAGCTTCGGCTAATTGATGATGCCACCAAGAATTGGGTTGGGTAAGTAACTAATTGAGAACTAAGCGTCCCGTTCTGGGAGTAATTTTTGCTTTAGCTGGCGTTGTGCTGTTTGGGCTAAATGCGTCGACTTCCAAAGTGACCATGGCCGCGGGAATCTCTGCCGAAGAACTGGTAATCTTTCGCTCCCTTGCAACAGCTCTTGGCGCCGGTATCGCGCTGGCCCTAACGAATCCAAGGGCTTTCAAGGTTAAGCCAAAAGAGTGGAAGAACCTCGTGATCTTCGGAATCTTTGGTGTTGCACTAATGCAATGGTCCTATTCCAACGCCGTTGCCAACTTGCCAGTTGGCATTGCGCTTTTAATTGAATACACCGCGATTGTTATTGTGCCGCTAGTTTCTCTTTGGTTGTTCAAGGAAAAGGTGCTACCTAGGCTTTGGTTTGCAATTCTGATGGTGCTAGGTGGCTTGGTGGTGGTTTCTAGAATCTGGGACGGCGGTTTGAACCCAGTTGGTGTGATGTTCGCTGTAGCTGCTGCGCTGTTTTTGAGCTTTTACTTTCTTATGGGTGAGCACACCCTCAGAAACAGAGATGCCCTGTCCACGCTTTTTTACAGCATGTCTGTTTCGGCGCTGTTTTGGTTGATTGTGACCCCCTGGTGGAATTTTGATACTTCTCTATTTGCAAAGACAGTTTCACTAACCGGGAACCTAGCCCAGTATGAACTTCCAATTTGGTTGCTTCTATTGTGGATTGGAATCTTTGGCTCCTTTCTACCTATGCTGTTTTCCTTTTTGGCCCTTACCCACCTCAGGGCCACCGCTGTGGGGGTTATTTCTACCGCTGAGACCGTCATGGCCTTCGTTTTTGGTTGGGCTTGGCTCAATGAGAGAATTGATGGGCTTCAGGCCCTCGGGGGACTATTGGTAATTGCCGGAATCGTTTTGGCACAAACCTCCAGGGTGAAAAATCAGGAAACTTCCTAAACATCTGAGATAAGGAAAATTGTGCGCAATGATTCCGCCGCAATGCTGGCAACAGTGGCCCTTGTTGGACTCGGCGCACTACTGTTGTCCTTTTTTGACACTGGCACCTGCGTTGTCCCCGATGCCGAAGGCTTCACTTCCTGCCAAGATATAGCTGACCAAAGAACTTGGGCAGCTTTGATACTTGGATCCGCAGTGGTTATTGGTTTCTCGGTATCAATTATTCGAAGAAAGAGACGCTAGCGATGCATCAAGTCAATGAGGAAACCAGGGTTCTGAGAGAAGCGATTTTCGAATATGTGAGAGTCCGAATGGATTACAGCCCGGCCCCATTAGATTCAGCTAAATCTGAAGAAGAGATATTCAACCAAGCTGGGCAAACCATTACCGAGCAAGGCCTCGGAGGGAAAACAGCCCTCAAGCTTTTTGAAGATGTGCTAGCCCCAGCAACAATTTCAACTGACCACCCTGGATTTTTGTCCTTCATTCCAAATGCGCCAACTGAAGTATCGAGTCTTTTTGACCTAATAGTCTCTGCAAGCTCGATTTACGGAGGATCATGGTTAGAAGGAGCTGGCGCAATTTTTGCCGAGAACCAAGTGCTGTCCTGGCTTGCAAAAGAAGTGGGGTTACCGGAAAGTGCGGGGGGAGTTTTTGCTCAGGGTGGAACTGTTGGAAACCTCTCAGCACTGGTTACTGCAAGAGATGCCCATCGTGAAAGACTTTCCAAGGCTGGAATCAGCTACGAAGGAAGATTTGCTTTTATTGCATCTAAAGAAGCCCATTCCTCGCTGAAATCAGCAGCTAAGGTCATGGATGTCGATGTCATTCTGGCAAAGCCAGAAGAGAACGGAAAGCTAGTTGCTAGTTCTGTTCAAGAGGCACTTTCGGCATCAGAGCCACACAGTGTATTTGCAATTGTTGCAACCGGAGGCACTACCAACTTTGGAATTGTTGACGATCTTCGCGGAATCGGTGAAATCGCCAACACAAATAACATCTGGTATCACATCGATGGAGCCTACGGTCTTGCTGGCATTTTGAGTCCAAAGTACCGTCACCTATTTGATGGCTCAGAACTTGCTGACTCCTTTATTGTTGACCCACACAAGTGGCTCTTCGCACCTTATGACGCTTGCGCTTTGGTCTACAGAGAGCCGGCTTATGCAAAATCTTCACA
>JBIIQC010000020.1:0-18797 GCA_044342295.1 Rhodoluna sp.
CAGACTTTAGCTATTTATCGAATGTTTGATGAGTTGAAGAAAAAACATCCAGGTTTGGAAATCGAATCTTGCTCCTCCGGAGGTGGCCGTATCGATTTAGGTATGGCGCAGCACGCTGATAGATTCTGGACCTCAGACTCGAATGACGCTTTGGAGAGGCAATACATACAGCGGTACACGCAAATTGCAATTCCTCCCGAAATGCTTGGCTCCCATATCGGACCAACTCTTGGTCACATCACCGGCAGAACACACAAGCTATCTTTCAGAGCCATCACTGCGTTATTCGGTCACGCCGGAATTGAATGGGATCTAACCGAAACAAGCGAGCTGGAAAGAACTCAGCTAAAGTCCTGGACCGATTACTACAAGAAAAACCGTTCTCTAATTCACTCTGGAAAAATTGTTCGTGTTGATCAACCCGACGACTCCACATTTGTCCACGGTGTAGTGGCTCAGGATAAATCCAAAGCTCTGTTTGCTTATGTGCAATTACTTCCAGCGGGCGGGACACTTCCCGGATCTCTAAGATTTGAAGGGCTGGATCCAGTAGCAAGTTACAAAGTGATTGCTGAGCAACCCTGCGGTCCGGCGATGTTCATGTCCCAGAAGTCACCTAGCTGGCTTGAAGGGGCAACACTTACTGGCCAAGCGCTATCCACAATTGGCTTACGGCCGCCAATTTTGGCACCAGAAAATGCCATTTTGATTTCTCTCGAAAAGCTTTGATCTCAAATTCTTCGAAACTTCGGATTGCTTCTTCACGCCGAGAGGCTGTGGATAAGAGTCAGTGCTAAAGCCATAATTTAGGCAAGCTAGCCCTTCAACCACTCAAGGAGGGCGCATGTCATCTTTGGCATCACGGCTTTCAGAGCGCGCCCGAAGACAAATTGTTGAATCACAATTGGACCTCCAAGATGCAATAGACCAAGTCCTTGATCAATCTATAGAGCAAGACTCTCCCAGCTATGCATCAGTTAATGAATCCCTACTTCGATCCGAAATTCAGAATCGGCTCTCTGGGTATGGGCCGCTCCAACCGCTATTGGATGATCCAGCAATCGAAGAGATTTGGATTAACTCCACAACTGAAGTTTTCGTCGCCAAGTCCGGTATTTCCCAGAAGCTTCCAATTTCTATACCTCAGGAACTTTTGGCCACTCTGGTTGAAAAGATGCTTCGATCAACTGGCAGAAGAGTGGATCGCTCGTCGCCGTTTGTAGACGCTTCGCTTAAAGATGGCTCGAGACTGCATGTTGTCATTCCAGATATCACAAGAGACTCATGGAGTATAAACATTCGAAAGTTTCCCAGCAGCGTCTACTCCCTCTCGGATCTAATCGAGTTCGAGTCAATCAGCGCAATACAAGCTGCCTTTCTTTCCCAAGCAGTAACCGCGGGAAAGAACCTGCTGGTTTCCGGTGCCACGCAGGCTGGTAAGACTACTTTGCTTTGCGCGTTACTAAATGAAGTTGCCAAAGACCAGCGCATAGTAACCGTTGAGGAAACTTTTGAAATTCGAATCGAGAATGCCGACTGGGTTGCCATGCAAACCCGGCAGCCAAACCTCGAAGGCGTGGGGGAAATATCTTTGCGCCGGTTGGTAAAAGAGGCACTTCGTATGCGGCCTGGTCGAATTGTGGTCGGTGAGGTGAGAGAAGCAGAAAGCTTTGATTTACTAATTGCCCTCAATTCGGGCCTTCCTGGCTTATGTACCATTCACGCTAACTCGGCTAAGGACGCGGTGGCAAAGCTCTGCACGCTACCTCTTTTGGCAGGTGCAAACATTTCGGCCGAGTTTGTCAATCCCACCGTTGGCACCTGCATCGACTATGTAGTTCACTGCCAGATGCTTCCATCTGGTGCTCGAGAAGTCCAGGAGATTGCGCAAGTTAGCTGGGATCCAATAAACGATTGCCTGAGAGTTTCACAGGTGAAGCTTTGAATTATCTAATGCTGCAACTTCAGGCGGCAGGTCTTGGTCGCTACCGGCCTTGGCACTTTATAGTCGCTGCAGTTTCATTGGCGGCTGTGGTGGGTAGTTGGACGCAGCTAACCTTCAAAGTGCTAGGACTTAGTGTGTCTATGGCAGCTGCAGTGCTAGGTGTTTGTTTCGAGGCTGTCAGCCTGCGGGCAAAGACTAGAAGTGATGAGATTGCAAAGCTGTGGCCAGAAGTAATCGAGTCGCTTCAGTCTGCTGCCAAAAGTGGCATTGGTCTTATTGAATCGATGAGCGAGCTTGGAGAATCAGGACCCTGGCAAATACAAAAACAGTTCACAAGTTTTGTCCAGCGCATTGATAGCGGCCAAAGCTTTAATGAATCACTAACTACCCTCAAGAAAGAACTCGGTCAATTACACGCTGATCGGTTGATTGAGCTCATCCGAATAGTTCATCATTCTGGTGGCGCGGGTTACCTGGATTCTCTTAAAGCACAAGCGCAGATCACAAGATCTGAGATTGCGACATGGGGAGAACTCGAATCCAAGCAGGGTTGGGTTACCGGAACTGCGAAACTTGCACTGGTTGCACCGTGGATAATCGTTCTTTTCTTGGCAAGCAGACCGGAGAACGTTGAGATCTACAACACCAGTGAGGGTCTAACTATATTGCTGCTGGGTCTAACAGTTTCTCTAGTTGCATATCGGTTGATTGGGGTGCTGGGAAACTTAGCCAAACCCAAGCGGGTGTTTGTAACGTGAGTTCGGCCCTATTAATCTCGATTTCTTTCGGTCTAGGTGTATCAGCCCTGCTATACAACATCATTAGAGCGTCAGGCCCAAGCCTTGCTAGTCGAATTAGTTTGACAACAGACACCAATAACCGCCCAAGCACTTCAAAGTCGCAGGAAATATTAGGACGTGCAAGAAGAGCGCTTCAAGCCAAGAGCTCGCAGAAGATCTCCCATGCCCTGTTTGAATTGCCTGAGGTCTTAGACCTATTGACAGTGAGCCTTCGTTCTGGCGAGGGAATCTACCAGAGCCTCCAGATAGTGGTACCTCGCGCCAGCGGTGAATTAGCCCGAGAACTCTCGAAATGTCTAGCTGCAGTTAATTTTGGAGCGTCTCTAGCTGACGAGATTCGAAAACTCCCAATTGCTTTAGCCCACCCTCAGTTCGCTGAGTTCGCCAACAAGATCGTGATGTCGTTAGTCAGGGGCACGCCACTTTCAAAGATGCTAGAAGATCAGGCCGGTAGCGCTAGATCCGAAATCAGAAATCAACTCTTGCTCCAAGCTGGAAAAAACGAGACCAGAATGCTGGTGCCGCTAGTTTTCCTGATCTTGCCAGTGATAGTTCTGTTCGCCATATACCCAAGCCTGAAGTTACTGAATTTTGGGTTTATCTAGAAAGAAGGAGAGAAAATGCAAGAGAACAACATTCGAGACGAGTCCGGAGACGTTCCTGGCTGGGTTCTGATCAGCCTGATGACTGCTGGGCTAGTGGTGGTGATGTGGTCCTTTGCGGGCCCAGCACTGCAGGGCGTATTTCAACAAGCGATGAATCGTGTGGTTAGTTTCTAGGGAACGAGGTTCGGCCGTAGCGGATTTTGTGCTGGTGGCTTTTCCCATGCTGGCGCTGTTCGTTGGGACGGTGTCAATTAGTTTCGCTTCCTACGCCCGAACTGTAATTCTCGACGCAACTATAGAAGGTGCAAGATTTGCCTCACTGGCAGATCAAAACACATCAGCCGGAATTGAAAAAACAAAGCAGCTTGTGCGATCCTCGCTAGGACAATCTGTTGTGATTGAAGTTGTGGCTTCTTCGGTACGTTTAGGTTCTGTCGAGTCAATTCGTTTTGTTTCCAGCGCTGAATTTGATTTTGCACCTGGTGCCAGAATTCTTACAGTTAGCTCGGTGGCCACCCGTGAAGCAATCTACTGAGCTCAGCTGCGATCGAGGATCCGCGATCGTTGACTTCATTGGTTTTGGACTATTGCTGCAGATTCCGGTTTTGGTGTTCGCAACTTTTGCGCTTTCCATGCAGCACCAGCAGTTTGCCCTTGAGGCTATCTCTCGACATGGAATTAGAGCTCATGTGCTTATTCCTGACAAGGCAAACACCGCAAGAGTCATTAGTGAATTAGCGATGGATTTTGGATTGAAGCAATCAGATCTAGTTTGGAACTTGAGCTGCAATCCCGATCCAAAGTGCGTTGAACCCGGAGCAATTGCCCGACTCCAAGTCAAGCTAGGGGGTTTGAGTGCAGAAGCTCTGCAGGGATTTTAGATCTAGCGAGCGGGGATCAATGGCCCCGCTTGGCATTGGACTTTCTTTGTTGAGCCTGATGACCACTCTGGTTATCTTGGCGTCTGGGAGCTTGTATCTGTCTGAGCGCAGACTAACCTCGGTTGCTGAATCAACGGCTCTCTATGCGTTAGCTAAATCTGATCTCATTTCAAACCAAAGCCTTCCCAGATACGCGGGGGAGTTTCTTGAAATGCACCCACTGAAGGGGCTTCAGCAGGTTTCATTGATTGAGGCAAGTTCTAGAGATGGATACACGGTTCGAGTAAGGCTATGTTCGATTTGGCGACCACTTTTTGATAACTACATATTCTCTGACGTAGGCATGATCTGCTCCGAAGGTTTTGCTCGACGAGGCAAGTAGCGGTAGGCCATTAGAGCACCCACGATTCCTAAACCAGACACGGTGAACATAGCAAAAGACAGACCGACAAGAGCGGTTACTCCGGAGATCACTAGCGGCGCTGCAGCAACACCTGAGTCAACCAATAATCGGTATGAGGCTAAGAATTCATTGCGCTCACCCTTTGGGGCTAGGTCTGCGCCAATAACCAAGATGATGCCGCTACCAACACCGTTAGCTAGTGACATCAATAAGGCAACGGCGAGGAAAGTGGTTTCATCGGTAGCTACGGTAAGAAGAGAGAAGGTCAAAGATAGCCCCAGTAGTGTTGGCAGAGCAGACCATCTTCGACCGAAGCGATCCATAATCTGACCAGAGGTATAGGAGAGCGCAAGATCAAGAGCTCCCGCGATTCCCATATACAAAGCGATGGTTGCCGGTGGCAAACCAATACTCAAGGCCCAAAGAGGCAAACCAACTAACCTTGCGGTTCGTAATCCACCGATGATTGCTGAAGTAACTCCAAGGGTTGCAAGTTTTTTGGATTCTCGCTTGGCAACCTTCCAGGTTCCACCAGGAACTGTTGCGGGGGTATCTGGCATTCGATCGGGCTTTATGAATAACAGAATCAATGAAGCTAGCGCACAAAACACAACAGCGTTCCAGTAAACAGCCTGAAGGCCTATCAAAACAATTAGCGCTGCTCCAATTAGCGGGCCGATAAAGTGCCCTGCCCTAAAGACGCCACCAAGAATTGATAGCGCTCTTGCCCGGTGTGAGTAGGGGACGATCTCGGTTAGGTAGCTATGCCTCGCAAGACCGAACACAGCAACACTCGCGCCAAGGATAAAAACTCCCAAACCTAAAACCCACAGCGAGGTGGCAAAAGCGGCTATAAGAGTTCCAACGCTCGCTACCGCTGCTGCGCTCATCATCGCCTTGCGCTCACCCAGGATGTTGATAAGGCGCGCAGCTGGAAGGTCGGCAAAAAGCGTTCCAATCATCACAAGACCCAGGATTATTCCTGCGGTGGGTAGCGATGCCCCCATAGCTTGAGCACTTGCGGGAATGATCGGAAGCAAACCACCTTCAGCGATACCAAAAAGCAGAGAGGGAGTAAATACCGGCAAACCTAGGCTGGATAGCTTGTATGAGGATGCGGGCACCTAACAATTATGCCCCTCACCTAGAATTGTGGAATCATGTCCGAACTTGACTTAGCCGCAGAAATCAAATCACTTAGGTCACTTTTTGGCACCATAAAAGAAGTCATAAACCCAAGCGCCCTACAACTAGAGGTTGATGCGCTTAGAGAAAGAGCCTCTGCTCAAGATCTTTGGGATGACCCAGACAATGCTTCTAAGGTAACTTCAGCCCTTTCGCGCTCGCAAGACAAGTTAGATCTACTGAAATCAGTTGAATCTAGAATCAACGATCTAGAGGTCTTGATCGATATGGCCAACGATGCCTCTGATACGGAAACCAAGAGCGAGGCCAAAAAGGAGCTTTCTGATTTAGAGAAGCTAGTTGGCCAGCTAGAGATTCAAACCCTCTTGAGCGGTGAGTATGACTCCAGGGCTGCCGTGATCACAATCAGAAGCGGAGCCGGAGGCGATGACGCAACTGATTTTGCAGAGATGCTCATGCGAATGTATGTCAGGTACTGCGAGCAGAAGAACTATCCTGTGCACATTCTCGACATATCCCACGCCGAGGGCGCAGGCATCAAGTCGGCAACATTTGAAATTGATGCGCCATACGCCTTTGGGACACTTTCTGTTGAGGCTGGAACACACCGCCTTGTTCGAATGAGTCCGTTCAACGCAGCGGGCAAAAGACAAACCTCATTTGCCGCGGTGGAAATCGTTCCGCTGGTTGAGCAAACCGAGGCGATTGAAATTCCAGATGCTGACATTAGAGTCGATGTGTTTCGCTCCAGCGGCCCCGGAGGTCAATCGGTGAATACCACCGACTCAGCTGTGCGCATCACTCACATCCCAACAGGGACAGTTGTAAGTTGCCAGAACGAGAAGAGTCAGATTCAAAACAAACAAGCGGCAATGAGAGTGCTTCAATCCAGGTTGCTCGAGGTGCGTCGTCGCGAAGAAGAGGCAACAAAGAAACAACTTGCTGGTGACGTGAAGGCTTCATGGGGCGAGCAGATGAGAAGTTATGTGTTGGCTCCGTATCAGATGGTCAAAGATCTTCGAACTGAATACGAAGAAAATAACCCTCAGTCGGTATTTGATGGCGGACTCGATGGATTTATAGCCGCGGGAATCCGATGGAGAATGCAGACTCAGGCTTAGGCTTGATTCAACATGATCAGCATTCAAAATGTCACCAAAAAATACAAGGGGACTCCCAGGCCAGCGCTTGACCAGGTAAGCCTGGAAATCGAAAAGGGAGACTTTGTCTTTCTTGTTGGTGCATCCGGTTCGGGAAAATCATCCCTAATGCGACTTATGCTCCGAGAAGACGTCCCTAACTCGGGCTCTGTTCATGTTCTAGGAGAAAACCTTGTCGGTCTTCCAGCCAGGAAGGTTCCATTTTTTAGAAGACGACTTGGAGTTGTATTCCAAGACTTTAGATTGCTTCCGAACAAGACTGTTAGCCAAAACGTTGCATTCAGTTTGCAAGTGATTGGTAAGTCCGAAGGCTTTATTCAAGAAGCTGTGCCCGACGTGCTTCGACTAGTTGGTCTCGGAGAAAAAGCTGATCGGTTACCAAGTGAACTTTCCGGAGGAGAGCAACAGCGAGTTGCTTTAGCCAGAGCCATTGTGAATAAGCCAGCTATTTTGCTGGCAGATGAACCAACTGGAAACTTAGATCCAACTACCAGCGAAGGAATTATGTCGCTGTTGAATTCCATTAACCTCAGCGGAACAACTGTTGTTATGGCCACTCACGAACGCGGCATAGTTGACCAAATGAAAAAGCGTGTTGTTGAGCTAAGTCACGGGCAAATTGTTCGCGATCAAGTTTCTGGTGGCTACGGAGTGAGGGACTAAGCATGAGAATTGGCTTCATGCTTTCCGAGGTAGCTCAGGGACTTAGGCGAAACCTTGCAATGGTTGTGAGCATCATTCTGGTGACTTTTATTTCTCTAACTTTTGTTGGAACGGCCTCACTACTACAAATGCAAATCGGTCAAATGAAAAACTATTGGTACGACCGAGCACAGGTAGCAATTTATCTCTGTACAGATATATCTCCTGAAGCTACCTGCCCCAGGGGGGAAGCTGCTGAAGATGTGAAGTTGCAGGTACAAGAGCGTCTAGATTCGCCAACACTTGTGCCCTTCATCGAAAAGTATTACTTCGAAGATCACGAACAAGCATTCGCAAACTTCCAAGAACAGTTCGCTGGTAATGCTGTTGCGCAATACGTCAAGCCGGAGCAGCTCAATGAGACTTTTTGGGTAAATCTCTACGACCCCAACCAATCACCCATTCTTACTGAAAGCTTTGCGGGACTTGCAGGAGTAGAGGAAGTTCGGGACCAAAGAAGTTATCTAGACCAGATCTTCTTGATACTAAACATCGCATCTCTTGCGGCAGTTTCAATTGCGGCTCTGATGCTTGTTTCTAGTGCTCTTTTGATTTCCACCACAATCAGACTTTCCGCCTTCTCCAGAAGAAGAGAGTTGGGAATTATGAGGTTGGTGGGTGCTAGTAACTTCTCCATCCAGCTTCCTTTCATACTCGAGGGAGTAGTCGCCGCTCTGATCGGTAGCGTTTTGGCGGGTGTAACGGTTTTGGCATTGATTCAGTTCTTCGTTCAAGGGTTCCTGGCGCAATCTCTCCCATTCACTAGCTTTGTTGGCCTGGGCGATGGCATGCTTGTAGTTCCGTTATTAATTGCCGTGGGTGTGGTGCTTGCGGCAGCAGCTTCGGGTCTTGCGATCCGTCGCTACCTCAAAATCTAGGAGTCGATCGTGCCGAGAGAGCGTGGCCAGCAAGTGGTGGCCACCAATCGTAAAGCCCGTCACGACTATCACCTCGAAGATGTCTTTGAAGCTGGCATTGTCCTAACTGGAACTGAAGTGAAGTCGTTGCGGGCTGGTCGCGCATCCCTGGTGGATGGATATGCCACTATCGAGTCCGGCGAAGCTTGGTTAGAAAACGTTCACATCCCTGAATACACTCAGGGAACTTGGAATAATCACTCAACTAGAAGACGCCGTAAACTTTTGATGAATCGGGTCGAGATAGACAAGCTAGTTGGCAAGATCAAGGAATCTGGCTTTACTTTGGTTCCAATCTCACTGTATTTCAAGGACGGTCGGGCCAAAGTTGAAATTGCACTTGCAAAGGGTAAGAAAGATTACGACAAGCGTCAGGCTCTAAAAGAGCAACAAGATAAGCGTGAAGCAGCCAGAGCTATGTCCACCAAGGGCAAGGATTGGTAGCCGTATCTTTTGTCTGACCGGACGGTTAGACTGTTGTCCTGACCTAAAGTCAGTTGATAACTAAACATGGGGATGACCGGTTTCGACGGTATTTGCAGAAACTGAATGAAGCGGGTCGAGAATGCAAAGTCAACTCGTTAATGTCCTTTGCAAACTATAGGTGCCAAATCTAAGAGCACCGACTTTGCCCTAGCTGCATAAGCTAGCCACAAAGTCCGTCAGCCTAAATTTGATTTCGTTTTAGGTCCTGGCGTCATTTAGAAATCTTGCTGAGCAGTTACGCCTTAGGGTTGCTCGGGACTTTTACTCAGGCTGGGCTCGTCGGTTAGATCGCTTCAAGTTATGACCGGGGCCGAGTAAAACAGTATTGAGGCTACACCCGTAGAAGAGTCAGAATCCAAGTATCGGACGGGGGTTCAATTCCCCCCATCTCCACCCTGTCAACAAAACCCAAGGGAAACCTTGGGTTTTGTTGTTTGTCTGACCTATCTAGCAAGACATTAGTGGCCTAAAATTGGTCTAGTTGTCTTTCGATGAGAGACAAAAGGATCCACAGCGGGGGTTCTTAAAAAAAGATTGGGTTCTTGATGACTAAGCCGATTGTTGCGGTTGTAATTCCTTCTTACAAGGTAACCGCCCACATTGTTGAAACTATTGGCGAAATTGGGCCAGAGGTGGCTCACATCATTATTGTTGATGACGCTTGCCCAGATGGCTCTGGGAAACTCGTTGAGCAAGAAGTCAAAGACAAAAGAGTAAAAGTAATTTTCCACACCGAAAATCAAGGTGTTGGTGGTGCGATGATCACTGGTTATCGTGCAGCACTTGAAACTGATGCTCAGATAGTTGTGAAGCTAGATGGCGATGGTCAGATGGACCCAGCCCTGATTAAAGATCTAATCGCACCGATTGTTACAGGCCGTGCCGATTACACCAAGGGTGACCGATTCGACAGCCTGACCGGATTGTCTCAGATGCCGGGTATCAGACTGTTTGGTAACGCCGGCCTAACATTACTCACCAAGATTTCAACTGGTTATTGGAACATTACTGACCCAACCAATGGGTACACAGCGATTCATCGTGATGCTTTGAAAGCTCTTCCGCTTGGAATGCTTAGCAAGCGATTCTTCTTTGAATCTGACATGCTCTTTAGGCTCAGTGTCTACCGCGCGGTGGTTTGGGATGTTCCCATGCAGGCAAGATACGGAAACGAAAAAAGCAACCTAAGTATCGCGAAAACTTTATGGGAGTTTCCTTGGAAGCACTTCAAAAACTTCCACAAGAGACTTTTTTACAACTACTACCTAAGAGACATCTCAGCGGCATCAATTGAGCTTCCGTTAGGAATGCTTCTTTGGTGGTTTGGTGTTTTCTCAGGTCTCGGGGCACTAAACAGCTCCCTAAACAGTGGGGTAGTGGCAAGCACTGGAACCGTGATGCTTTCTGTAGTTCCACTGATCCTTGGCTTCCAACTGCTGCTAGCTTTTGTGAGCCACGATGTTTCAACTGTTCCAACGAGACCCAAGCACAGGCAAGACTTCGAGTGGTAAAGACCTGGTCTGAGCTTTGCTAGGTTTCACGGGCTGGTTGCTTATAAATGGCACACTGTTATTTGAAGTAATAGGTATCTTGGCGTTTGCGCTTTCGGGACTCATAGAGGCAGCGCGCAAGAAATTAGACCTGGTTGGAATGATTACCGTTTCCGGCTTGACCGCCTTTGGTGGCGGAACACTTCGAGACATACTTTTAGACAGAAGGCCCTTTTTCTGGATTGAAAACTCCACTTGGGTTTGGGTCCTAATTGGAATTTGCCTTTTGGCCCTGGCCTTTATGAGAACCAGACACCTAGAGCCAACCGGGCAGGCTATGCAGTGGCCAGATGCAGTTGGCCTCGGTGCCTTCACAGCTGGTGGAACTCAATTAGCACTAGATGGTCAAGTGCCAGCAATCATTGCGGTCATCATGGGTGTGCTGACGGCGATTTTTGGGGGAGTGCTCAGGGACATTGTTGTGAATGAAATTCCAAAGGCATTTAGCGATCACATTCCATATTCTGTCATCGCGTTCACAGGCGGTTGGGTTGTGGTCGGCCTGAACTATTTGGCACTGGAGCCATTTATTGCAGTTGCGATTGGAGCAATCTTTACGATCGTTCTTAGAGTCTTTGCACTTTTATTTGGCTGGCGCCTTCCTGCTTGGAAGGCTTAACAAAACCAGCTTTACTCGCAGCTCGCTGCAAACTTCCAATTAGCAGCGGACCCGTGATTGCAATAAGTGCAACGGTTGTGATTGCTCTTCCCAAGTCCCAGATCAACCCACCGGTCAATATCTGGAATTGCACAAACCGAATTAGGTTCTCTAGAGCACCTACTCCTACAAGGTAAGAAATCGAAGAGTCGCTTCCTGCAAGAAATGGCCAGTTCCACAAAGTCATTAAGAACCCATAAGCAAAGCTTGCAGGGATCGAGTAGACAATCAGTATCGAAAGCTTGGCAAGCCTAGGTCCTACCTTCGGCAGCAATCCCGCTCCAATTCCAATCAGACCAGCTGCCATCATTTGAAATGGTAGCCATGGCCCAACTCCACCCGTGATTAGAGCTGAAACGAGAAGAGAACCGGTACCAAGCAAAAATCCAAAACCCGAACCAAAGATATAGCCGGCAATGATGATTAGGAAAAAGGCAGTCTCGATTCCTGCAGTTCCGGCGCCCAGTAACCGGATCACAGCATTTAGAGCAATTAGCACCCCAAGTAATGCAATCTGCTTGGATCCAATTTCGCCAGTTGCTACTTCAACCAAAATCAAAACCAGCATCACCGGCATCAGAGCAATAAACACAACTTGCGCAACATCAGCTTCAACAGCCGACTCGGTGGAGATAAAAAATGGCCAGGAGAACATAAGTACAGAGCCAATCCCTGCAACCAGAATGCTCAGCTTAGAAATCCACTTTCCTGAAGAAGTGATCACTTCAACACCTCTCTTATCTGAGACAGAGTCAGTAACCCAGTCTCACCAGTGATTTGGCTGATTTGGGTGGGATGCGCTGCGCCAACCCCCAGCGCTGAAGTTGCCGACTTGTCGGAAACCAGTTTTCCTCCTTCTAGCTCCAAAACCCTGTCTGCAACCAATGCAACAAACTCCACATCGTGCGATGCAACCAAAACTGACTTGCCTTCTTTACGCAAAGCTCTAATTTGCTTGGCAAGTGATTTTTTTGCTGCGTAATCTAAACCACGAGTTGGCTCATCGAGAAGCAAAATACCTGCACCCTTTACCAGCTGAAGAGCAAGCACCAAGGCAAGTTGCTGACCTGCGGAGAGATCTCTCGGGTGAATTTTTGGATCGAGCCTTCCGGTGAGTGATTCAAAAATCTTGGAAGTTCCAGAGTCCGTTAGTTGCGCAAACTTGTCAGACTCAGATAGCTCATCCGCGAGTGAGTTGAGGAACAGAAGATCTGCTGCCTTCTGAGGCACAAGAGTCAATACGCAAAGTCTTTCGTCAGCAGAGAGTGACTTGGGATCACCAAACTGTGTTTTCACGCTACCTTTGGTTCGCTTTCCACCACCTTGAATTGCCCAGAGAACCGAAGACTTTCCAGAGCCGTTCTTACCCATCAGTGCTACAACTTCTCCGGTGTGAACTTGAAATGAAACTTCAGAAACAGCGTCAAGCTCGTCGTACCTAACCGAGAGTTCATTAACTTCCATGGCTACCGTTTCACTCAGGTGCTCGTTTACTAGCGGCTTCCAGGACTTAGGCTCTTTTTCCCAATTGGCTCTCGCGGCAGGGACGCTTACGGTTATTGGATTCCACGAGAGCTCAGTTGAAAGCCCAATGACGGGTGGAACCAGGTGATAGTTCTCAAACTGTTCGTAACCACCCTTGGTTACGAGTCCATCATTTGCAACAATCACAACTGAGTCCACAAGTTCAATAACTCGTTCGATTCTGTGCTCTACGAGGATCACGGTGATTCCGTGATTGTGAGCCAAGGATTTGAGTACGCCAACAATTTCAGCCGCCGCTTCAGGGTCAAGGGCTGAAGTGGGCTCATCAAGCAAAAGAATTTTCTGTCCGGCAGCTAATGCAGATGCGATTGCAACCCTTTGCTGCTGTCCTCCCGAAAGCCAGCTAAGTGGTCTATCAAGTAAAGCCTCAATCTCAAGAAGTTTCGCAACCTCATCGAGCGAATCAGCCATCTTCTCGCGAGTAAAACCAAGCTGTTCCATGCCATAGACCAACTCTTGCTTGACAGTGTCTGAAACAAATGAAGACTCAGGCTGCTGATTCACAAAGCCAACTTGGGATGCCAGCTCGTGAGGCTTTGAACCAGTCACATCCTGACCGTCAACAATCAAGGAGCCAGACAGAGAACCTCCAGTGAAGTGCGGTGCTAGACCATTTAGGATCCGAAGCAAAGTAGATTTGCCGCTTCCTGTTGCACCGCAAACCAGTGAGAACTCACCCGGTATGAATTCCAGATTCACTCTCGATAGAGCAGGCCTTTCTGTTCCTGCATACCCAAAGCTCACATCACGAAGTGCAATCATGCGAACCAACCAAGAATTGCACCAGTGAGCAACGACGCAGACAGGGCCAAAATCAAAGCATCGAAGAATTGAAGTTTTACAGGCTCAAACCTGGTTCTGATCTGTGACTTGGAATTAATCCTTATAGTCGCAAAGCTCTCAACTATTCCGAGCGAAATCAGCACCCAACCTAAAGTTTGAGTCTGCCCAACGAGTAACGCAAAGCTTCCAATGGCTAGGAAAGCAACGGCTAGCAGTGAACTGAGTCTGGCGCCTAGAACAAGTGATTTAGACAAGTCACCCCTTCGCCCAAAGCCCCTGGAGTCCATGCTTGCTGCAAGAGACAGAGACGAATCGATGGCGTCTTCTAGAACTGGAATGACAGTTCCAGCCATCGATCCAAGTCCTTTGCTTCTACCTCGTAGCGACCTTGCTTTTTGGACTCTTTGCAGACTGGAGATCATCTGAGGTGCGAGGTTGATTGCAACAGAAATGGCACTGGCGATTTCATAGAGCGCACTCGGTGTGGACTTTAGAAGAGTTCGTGGATTAGCCAATGAACTAGCCATCCCAATAGAAAGAATGATGGCGGCTAGCCGTAATCCATCGGTTGCCCCTCCAGTTAGGGCCTGGATACCTACCGCCCCAAAGAGTTCAACGGGTGGACCAAACCCTAGATTGACTGAGAACCCAGGCAAGTCCAGAGCGGTTGTGTCTTCAGGGTTTTGAATGTTGAAGACAATACGAAACAGCACTCTCGCGATAATTACAAACCCAGCAAGAAAAAGGTAGAACTTAACAGATCTGGACCAGGGAGCTTCTTCCCGAAACAGCAAGATCGCAATCAATGCTGCCGTGCAAATCAGAATTTGGGTCAGGGCGCTTTGACTAACACCCGCGACAATCGCCATGGTTATTGCTAGCAGCCACCAGGTCAACGGGCTTGCACTACTTGCTATAAATCTCTTAGCCATCACAAGCTACTGTTTCTGGAATAGGTTTTGGCAACAATCCCGCATCTTGCTGGCCTGGCCCAATAAAGAGCCAACCCTCAACCGAACCACACTTAGCATCCCTGGCAGCGGATCCAACTTGACTTACTTGCCAACCTGACTCTGCTGTGTAAACAAAGTAGCCCCAACTACCCTCTGAGTATTTTGGTGTGTCCATGCAATTCTGTTCAGTACTTGGTGGAAAGTTTTCAATGCGACAGGCGAAGCCAACCGGGTACTGGCTTGTGCCGGTAACTTCAATTGCCGTCGCCTGAAACACTTCCCAACCAGTCCCAACAAAGTTAGTTGCGCAACGAAGGATTGGATCAAGCTCCGCGGTATCTCCAAAGTCGACAACTATTGTGATGCCGGTTTGTTGGCAAGCACCTTCGCTATAACTAACCTCGACCTCTTTGTTGGCAGTTGTTTCGATGACATTGTTTTCTAGAGCCCAGGACAAGACGCTCCCAGCGACCACTAACAGAATTAGTGCGCCAAGAACAATAAGCCTTGCCCTGGACTGCATGGTTACTTGCCTAGAAGAGTTAGGTAACTCTTGCCCTCAAGAGCAAGGTAACCCTGAGCGGTTGCGAAGCGGTCACCGGCGTTTTCCACCCACGGAGATCCAATGCCACCGTCTTCTTGAATCTGAGCAACCAGGTATTCGTGAACGCTCTCGTTCAGCTCTCCACGTGTTGCGAGGTATGCCATTAGGGCAAGCGCGGTTCCGTTTATGTCAACAGCATCAAATGCCACAAAGTGGTTTCCGTCAACCAAGCCCGCGTCTAGATAAGCCAAGGCTGCATCGATGGAGCTTTGCTTGTTGGCTGATAGTTCGGGATCTAGATCCTTGGTTAACTCAAGAGCCATGATGGCCATTGCGGTGGCATCGGTACTTGAAGCGGTAGTGAACTCTGAGTTATCAAAACCAAAGCCACCATCTTCTCTGGCCAGAGTTACAAGAGCAGCCGAAACATCCTTTGCCATTTCCTGTTGATCCTGGGCGTAAAGACCAAGACTCATCCAGGCATAGTCAAAGGTGCTCGCGGCAGTCAGAGTTAAAGTGCCATCTTCTTGAATTAGCTCACTAAGAGAACCAACTACGGTTTGGGTTTGAGCACCATTGGCAGCACCGGTCACTTTAGAAGCAAACAGGTACTTTCCCGCTAGTCCTGGAATGATTTCTCCAGTTTCGGCAGAGTATAAAAAGTCGGGCTCTGATTCCAAGAGGAACGCGATTGCAACAGACGAATCGACTTCGCTGGTCTGACTTAGCTGTGAAACTGCTTCTAGTGAGAATCCATACTCAGGAACTCCGGGGGAGAAGCCTTCAAGATACTCACCGAGCACAAACTGTGATTTTAGAAACTCGGCTGTTGCCAAGTGTTTGGACTGCGTCCCACCCATACTCAAAACCAGGAGGACAACTAGAACGACAACTGTTACTACAGCTGACGAGAGGGCGATTGTTCTTCGCACTCGAGGGGTTATTTTCTTGTTCATTTGGAACCTTTCGCATTTGGAAGTTAGATGCGAAGGCGGGGCAAATACACTAAAACCCTTGAATACATTTCTAGCGAAACGTTCAAGGGTTCATCGAGTAAGTTGCTACCCGACTCCACCCGTAGACCTCGACGGTATATTTGGAGCCAATTATTTCTTTCTGGGCATTCCGACTTGTTGATAATCAACTCACGGTTGCGGGTCAGCGTCGGATTTTCACCGACTTCCCCCAAAAGGAAACAAAAGCTACAACCAAACTTCGGTTGCAAAAATGAATCTATCAGCAATTCAAACGCTGGCCGGTAACTCCTGTTTGAAGAGCTGTTGTGTTTGATTCGAGTTACTAGCCTTGGGTGCCTTTGTAAGTGTCATTGAGTTTGCACTCCCGAGACCCACCTGGAAGTCGGTGTCGATTAGCCGCTATAAAGAAGTACAGCTTTTTGGCCAGCCAAGATGTGGGCGCAGTCCTAATCAGCCAACCCAAAGCTCGGTAGATCGGGTTTGATTGCATTCCCAGCAAAACAGCTACTGCCAAATGCGCTCCAGCAGGAGGCCTGCCCCCGCCAACAGTCCAGATCTGGGACTTGACTTGTTCCTCGGTCAAGCCAAACTCCGCAGGGCTTATCTTCTGAAAGGCCACATATAGAGGGAATTCCTTTAGGGCTCTGAGGCCAAAATCAAGGCTGAGCCTGCAGAATTGGCAGTCCCCGTCGTAGATGAGGACCAATTCTGAGGGAGATTTCATGCCTCTAGTCTCCCAGAGTTGCCCTCTAGGTGGTCACTTAAGCACAATTTGGCAACGATTCTAGGAAACCACCAGTTGTTATCTCGTCAATAACTAGGTTTAATAGGTAGACCGAGGGACGAGCCTAGATTTTAGACGGCGTTGACCTTGTCACGTAAACCAAGTAGGAGATAAATGAAAACCAAGCGCATTAGCGGCGTAATTGCCGCAACTGCAGCTTCTGCTCTACTGCTGTCGGGTTGTGCCACTGGTGCTGCCGATATCGTTGAGGGAAGCTCAATCTCAGTTGGATGGAACCAAGGGTTCTACTCAGCTAACTCATCCACATCAAATGGAAACGCCTCAGCCAACGCAAACATTTTGTACATGGCTAACTCAGGCTTCAACTACTACGACTCAGAATCAAACCTCGTTAAGAATGAGCAGTTTGGAACTTATGAGCTAGTAAGCAGCGACCCACTAACCGTTAAGTACACCGTGAACTCTGGTGTGAAGTGGTCAGATGGCGCGGCAGTTGACGCATCCGACATGCTTTTGGCTTGGATTGCTAACAGCTGTCTTCTAAACAACGTCGAGCCGACTCTTGACGAAGATACCGGTGAGGTTACCAACCAGGAAGAACTTGATTCCGGAGTATTCTTCGACTCAGCTTCTTGTGGTGGCGACCTAGGTCAAGTAACTCAGACTCCAGTCATCTCTGATGGCGGACGCAGCGTTACTTTGGTCTACGACTCTCAAATCGTTGACTGGGAGTTGCTATTCGGAATTGGAGTTTCAGCTCACGTAACTACTCAGGTTGCCTTCCCAGACGAAGAGTTAACTGACGAGGCTGCAAAGCAGAAGCTAATTGACGCAATCAACAACAAGGATCTTGCAGTTCTTGCGCCAATTTCAAAGGCTTGGAGCACCGCCTACGACATGACTGATTACCCAGAGAACACTGACTTGTTGGTGTCCAATGGTGCGTACGTCATCACCGGTTTGGTGGCTGACCAGTCAACAACTTTGACTGCAAACCCTGAGTACAGCTGGGGTCCATCACCAAAGGTTGAGACAATCACCGTTCGTATCATCTCTGAGCCACTTGCTGCTGTTCAGGCACTAGCAAACGGTGAAGTTGACCTTATTTCCCCGCAGGCAACTGCAGACATCTTGGATGCTCTAAAGGAATATGAAGACTTCATCGAAGTTGTTGGTGGAGGAGAGGCTGTTTACGAGCACATCGACCTTACCTTCGACAACGCTGGTCCATTTGACCCAGCAAGCTATGGTGACGATGCAGACAAGGCTTTGAAGGTACGTCAAGCATTCCTAAAGGCCATCCCTCGCGACAAGATCGTAAGCGACCTAATCAACCCAATTAACCCAGCGGCTACAGTGATGAACTCCTTCACACAGCTACCTGGTTACCCTTGGTACGACGAAATGGTTGCTTCTAACGGTTCAGCCGAATACGCGTACGACCCAGAAGGCGCTCTAGCACTTCTTGAAGAAGCTGGAGTTTCTACTCCTGTTGACGTCAAGTTGCTGTTCTCGAGCACCAACCCACGTCGTGGCTTGCAGTATGTATTGATCAAGGAAGCAGCTGCTGAAGCTGGCTTCAACGTAGTGGACGCATCGTCTCCAACATGGAGCGCGGACCTAGGTTCAGGTACATATGACGCAGCGCTATTCGCTTGGGTTTCGACCTCAACAAGCGTTAGCGGAAGCCAAGGTATCTTCGGAACCGGTGCAGGTAACAACCTAACTGGTTACGGCAATGCCGAAGTTGATGCTCTATACAAGTCGCTGTCAACCGAATTTGACCCAGAGGTTCAGAAGACCCTACTGATTCAGATTGAGACACTTCTATGGGCAGACGCTTACGGTACAACCGTATTCCAGCACCCAGGTGTAACCGCGTACAACAAGAACAAGCTTTCGGGCGTTGTACCGGCTCCACTATCTCCTAACATGTTCTGGAACTTCTGGGAGTGGACACCAATTGCTGAGGTTGTAGAAGGCTAGTTCTTCTTCAA
>JBIIQC010000021.1:0-18489 GCA_044342295.1 Rhodoluna sp.
CTTTACGGTCTCAGGGGTTGCGGCAACCCTAGATTCCGCTTCCTGCTCAGCTACTACACCAATTAACGACACGTTGCTCCTTTGTAAGCTTTCTTCAGATTATTTTCTCGTACCAAGAGACCCATCTAAAACTACCTCTATTCCTTCATCTTTTTGTGGTTCAGGAGGTGTAGCACTTGAGGCAGAAGTGCTACACTTTTCAACATGCCCACTACCAGGCCCCGACACATGATCACTGAAACTGATCAGCTCAGCATTGCTCTTGCCCAAGCGGAAAAGCTTTGGCCTGAGCTTGCTGGGCAGCGCACCCTTTTGCTGCGTAAGGTTCTGGAAGTTGGAATCGAGACCATCGAACAAGAAGCTAACCAGAAGGCTAAGGGCAGAATTGCCGGTGTTGAGAAGCTAGCTGGATCCATGACTGGGATCTGGCCGGCAAACTGGAAACAAGAATTGGCAGAAGATTGGCCCAGCTAGTTGTTTTGGACGCCAGCGCACTCATTGCTTTGGCTTCAGATACCGACCCAAATCACAACTGGGCATTAGAGATGTTTCGGGACACCGCACCTTTTTCTCTTCAAATGACTGCGCTAACTCAAGCTGAAGTTCTGGTTCATCCAGCCCGTGCTGGCAAGCTAGAAAAGTTTCTGAAGTTGATTGGCGCACTGGGCCTAGAAATAACACCGATCGAGGAATCAGACTCAAGTCAAATTGCAAAAATCAGAGCAGCGACTTCTCTCAAGATGCCTGATGCTGTTGTTCTTAGCCAAGCAGTCAAAGTTTCAGGTTCTATTGCAACCACCGATCAAAAGTTAGCAAAGGTAGCCAAAGAAAAAGGTGTTGGGGTTTTTAGCCCAGTGAGTTAGTTGTTTCTAACACTCAACAACGTTTACAGCCAGTCCACCCATCGAAGTTTCTTTGTACTTGGTCGACATGTCTACACCTGTTTGTCTCATGGTCTCAATCACAGTATCCAAAGAGATCTTGTGGTCGCCATCGCCCATCATCGCTAGCCTCATGGCTGCAACCGCAGTTCCTGCCGCAATGGCATTTCTTTCAATGCAGGGCAGCTGAACAAATCCGCCCACTGGATCGCAAGTGAGGCCTAAGTTGTGCTCCATGGCAATTTCTGCAGCGTTCTCTATTTGCTCGTTGGTCCCTCCAAGCACAGCGGTAATTCCTGCAGCAGCCATAGAGCAAGCCGAACCAACTTCACCCTGGCAACCGGCTTCTGCTCCAGAAATAGAGGCGTTCAACTTATAGAGTGCGCCAATAGCCCCAGCGGTCAGCAAATACTCGCGAGCAATCTTTTCATCGCTTATTCCGCGGAATTGATTGGCAAAGTATGCAACGGCAGGAATGATGCCGGCGGCACCATTGGTTGGTGCCGTAACCACCCGCATCCCAGCGGCATTTTCTTCGTTAACTGCAATAGCGAAGGCTTGCAGCCATTCGGCGGTTAGATCCCCTGCACTGTTTTCGCTCTTGGACATCTCCGCGAGGCGCTCTGTCATGCCCCGAGCTCTCCGAGGAACATTCAAATACCCTGGCAAGACTCCTTCGTTGCTGAGCCCTGATTGAATACAGGCCTTCATGGCAGACCATATAGCGGTAAGCCTTGCTTCTACAGCTTCTTCACCGTGAATTGCCACCTCGTTGCGATAAGCAATCTCGGCGATCGATACCGCGTGGGATTCAGCATGAGCCATCAACTCAACAGCAGAATTGAAAGGGTACGGAACATCCCTATGGACCTTGAGGGTTTCTGTTTCACCCTCAATAAAGCCGCCACCGACCGAGAAGAACACTGAGCTGTGAACAAGGTCATCGTTGTTGAAGGCTTGGAACCGCATACCGTTTGAGTGCTTAGTCAATCTCTCTTTGCGCTCAAAAACCAAGTCGCTTTCGCCAAAGGTCAACATGTGCCCAAGAAGCGAAATCTGCTTGTTGGCCTTGGCGTTCTCGTAAAGTTTTAGAACTTCCATCGGATTGCAATCTTCTGGTGTGTCACCTGCAAGACCCGCCACCAAAGCGTTGGTTGTTCCATGTCCCGCGCCAGTAGCGGCCAAGGATCCATAAAGAGTTATTTGCACCCGAGTTATCTCAGTGGGGTTCTCAAGCTCCAGCGCAAAAGCGCGAGCTGCTCTCATAGGTCCCACGGTGTGTGAAGAGGATGGACCGATTCCTATTGTGAAGAGATCAAGTGTTCCTACGTATGACATTTACTTCCATTCGTGAAAACGGGCCGGATCGATGCCAACCCGTATCTCATCACTAACTTACTTCTTGTTGGATTTTAGTTCTACTCAAACCTCAGCGCATCAATTGGCTCCAGCTTGGCTGCGGTTCGTGCAGGCCAAACTCCGAAGACCACTCCAACTAGCAAGCTAAAGCCAAGAGCCAGCACAACAGTATCTAGCTTTACTTCAAAGACCCAATCGCCCAAGATGGCCAAGAAGAAAGCTGCTATCTGACCAAGGATCAGTCCGACTACTCCACCGGCTAACGACAGCACAATTGCCTCAATTAGGAACTGCGTCAAAATGTTGGATTGCTTGGCTCCAATAGCTCTTCGAACACCAATCTCTCTAGTTCTTTCTCGAACCGAGACCAGCATGATGTTCATGATTCCAATTCCACCAACAATCAAGCTGATAGCTGCAATGCCAGTAAGTAGCAATCCGAGAGTGTCAGTAATGGAACTAACCGCTGCAATCAAAGATGCCTGGTTGGTGATTGTGTAACGAGCTTCGGTGTCTGCACCAAGCCCATATCTTTCTCTAAGCAAACTATCCGCGGTAACTTGCAGAGCGTCCACTTGTTCAGGAGTGTTTGCTTGAATCACGATGCTAGAAACGTATGGATACTGGCTAAAAAGTTTTCTGGCAGAGTCCAACGTGACGTAGACCCGACCGCCGGTTCCAAAACCTGCCTGGTCATCCAGCACACCAACCAACCTAAAGTCCTGCCCGTTTAGCTTCACGGTTTGACCGAGCATGTCGGCAGTTAGTCCAACATCATTTGCTGCGTCAGCTCCAAAGACAACGTCTTTGGCAGTTTGGGCAAATGAACTACTAGAAAGATAAGAGCCAAGTGCAATCTCTGGCTTTACGGCTTCGAAGTACTTCGAGGACACTCCAACTAATCGAGCGTTTACTCTTATGTCTCCGGTTGCAATAGTGCCCTCGTTTTGAGACTGAACGAACATTACAGAGACGTTCTCAAGTTCAGCCAGGGCATTAGCATCGAGCTCAGTCAGAGCATCTGGAGCCATAGCGGTGATGTTGAGCTGGTTGGTTCCAAGAGTTGCTAGCGATTTGTTGATGCCTTGCGATGCGCCATCAACAATTGAGGTCAGGGCCACGATGGCGGCAACGCCAATTACTACCCCGAGCATGGTCAATAAAGACCTGACCTTGGTGGCCCAAATTCTGTTCAGCGCTAAAGCAGCGGTTCCAAGTAGGTTCAATTGGCACCTCGCTCGTCACGTTCTATCTGGCCATCTCTCAAAAAGACCCTTCTTGGGGCACTGGCAGCAATCTCCAGATCGTGGGTGATCAAAACAATCGTTCTACCTTCTCTATGGAGGTCTTTCAATAAATCAATAACGGCCGCTCCGGTTTTGGAATCCAGAGCACCGGTTGGCTCATCGGCCAAGACAATGTCTGGGCCGGTAACCAATGCCCTTGCGATAGCAACTCTTTGCTGTTGGCCGCCAGATAAACGGTTGCGGTCAAAATTCAACCGGTCTCCAAGGCCTAGCTTGGTCAGCATCTCTGATGCTGACTTCTTTGCTTGCTTGGAGCTAATGCCTTGATACAAAAGTGGCGCCATTACGTTTTCGATTGCGGTGGTGTTTGGCAGCAGTTGAAACTGTTGAAAGACAAAACCGATTGCCTTGGAGCGAAGACTGGTTAGTTGATTATCGGTGAGTTCGTTAGTTGGGTCTCCTGAAATCAATACCGTTCCGGCACTTGGTCTATCTAGGCAGCCAATTAGGTTCATCATGGTTGACTTACCACTTCCAGATGGACCCACAATGGCAACAAATTCACCACGCTCGATAACCAGATCAACACCATCTAGGGCAGTGGTGATTTGATCGCCAACTAAATAATCGCGGCGAACCTTGTCTAACCGAACAACTTCATTAGCCATTGTTTCCGGCTCCGCGCGGAGGGCCGAATTGAACTGGGCTTGGAACATCTCCTGCTAGACCGATGATCACAAGATCTCCTGCTTGCAAACCTGAGGTGATTTCAACAAGACTGTCTCCCCTGGTGCCAAGTGTGACCTCGACCGTTGTTACGCTCTGACCACCAGAAGCTCCGGTGACCAAGATCTGAACCTCTGGAAGCTCGCCAATAAGTGCGCTAAATGGAACAGCTAGCACCGAGCCAGAGCGCTCAACTTCAATTTCGGCAGTTGCGCTCATTCCAAAGCGAGCACCTGTTGGAATCTCCGTTACCTCAACCAAAACCTCATACTGCTTGATACCACTTACAGACCTTGCGACCTGACCGATAGAGATAACGGCACCTTCAAATACCGCATCGATAGCGTCTAACTCGATGCTCGCTTTTTGGCCGATGTCCACTAGATCAGCGTCGTATTCGCTGGCAAAAACAGAAACTACCGGCACGGCGCTTCCAACACTCACTACCTGTCCAGAAGTTCTTAGTCCCTCAGAGGTATCGACCGAGCGAACAATTCCGTCAGCGATAGCACGAACCTGGGTCGGAATACCAAGCGCAGAGTTGAAGCTAAAAAGTAAATCTCCCTCTGCAACCTCTTGACCCTCAGTTACTTCAATTTGGTTGATTTCCAAACTGACACCAAATTGGGCCGGCACTGCCTGTGATCCGTTAGCCGAAACAAGAATTGGTTGCTGGCTAGGGCCGTAGGCCAAAAGCTGCGACTCGGCTAATTGACCATTAGCGCCAACGGTCTTCACAACTGCAGTTGGAGTCACCTCGTAGGTTTCATACTGAGTTTGTTCAGTGAGAGCTGGAATAGCTATTGATGCGATGACTGCAATCAAAATAACGGCCAATCCCGATAGCCATAACCAGCGGCGCTTTTTCATCTCTTGGTCTCCTAAAGACTTTTACTGGGAATCAAAACATCCCTCTAACTACAATCTCTCACAGAATCCCGATAGTTGGCTGTTAGAGGGGTTTGCTAAAGTTTGACTCAGTATCGAGAAGCTTGCCAAGGCTAATAACGAATCGCACGCTCAAAACAGCAATCAATAGAGCCACGCCCCCAGCAATAAAGTAGGGCATCCGAAGTCCAAACGAAGCGATGAAGCCTCCAAGCAAAGAACCAATTGGCATAAGCCCCCAAACCAGAGTCCTCCTGGTTCCATGGATTCTTCCAAAGAGCTCATTAGGAATGATCTGGTGATAGGTGGACATCAATAAAACGTTCCACCAAGTCACCGTGATTGACATAAACAAACCCACCAGGGCAAAAAAGACAACGTTTGGTGAGAATCCAGTCATTACAGCCGCCAAGCAAAAGGCAATCATCGAATAGGCCATGACGGTAGTTCGGCCAAACCGTTCGGATACCTTGGGGGCCGTAATCGAGCCAAGAATTGCCCCGATAGCTGGCACCACAAAGACAAACCCAAACCACACCGGCTCCACGGCTAACTCCTCAGTCAGGAAAAGCACGACAGTAGAAGAAGTAGCGGCTGAGAACATGCCTACGCTGGCGGTGAGAATCACTAGCTTCATTAGGGTCTTGTTCTCATAGAGATACTTGATGCCAAAGCGAACATCTGCCCAAAACTTTGTGGGCTCAGTGGGAACATTGTTTTCGTCCACGGCGATAGCTTTTTTGAAGTTTCCTGGGATCATCAAAACCAGAACCGCAGCCACCAAGATTCCAGCACTTCCCAAAACAAAAGGTAAAGCAATAGCCGCTGTGAACAAGATTCCACTCAATGGTGTTCCAACAAACTCGCCGACTGTCACGGCTCCAATTTCTAGCCTGGCGTTACCTCTTTCAAGGTGTTTGGTTTTTAGAATCTGCGGAATCATGGACTGTGCCGTGGTGTCGTAGAGAACCTCAGCTGCGCCAATCACAAAAGCAACGAAATACAAAATCGGAATCGTGACAACATCCAGCGCCACCGTGACCGCTAGAAACGCTGCCATCAAGAATCGAACAGCATTGGCAGTAGCTAATAGCAGCCTGCGATCAATCCGGTCAACAATTCCGCCAATAGGAATCGCAAACAGTAGCCAAGGGAGCATGACAACCGCAGCCAGAATCGAGATAACAACAGGATCTTTTGTGAGCGTTGCGGCCAACAAAAGCGCCGAAGTCTTGAATAACCCATCAGCTAAGTTGCTAGCAAGGGATGCTGACCAGAGCCTGTTGAAGGCAGGGCCAAGTGATTCCGGTTTGGTTTTGGGCTTTGACATCAGAGCTTCAACATTACTGGAGCGGCATCGATAGCCTTCCTTACCGCGGTTAGGGTTATAGAGAAGGTGGTTTAAATGAGTGATCTAGACGCGGTTGGCACCAAAGACGGCTGGCGTTGCTGGCTTTGCGATGCACCTGTAGACCCAGACGCCTCAGTAAATTCAGACCTTGGTCCAAGCGCCGATAGCTACCAAGACGCCAAAGGCAAAAAAGGAAGTGTCGCAACAGAGCGCCTTGCCCACAGGGCTTGCAATACCAAGCGAGGAAAGATCGCTCCGGTTATCTCCTGGTCCAATGATCTTTTGGTTTCTGACCCAGCACCCATTTTTGAAACAGTAGAGCGTCTTCTTAGAAAAGGTGGCCGCGAAGCGGTAGCTAGATGCCCAAGCGAAAAAGACGCCGAGCAAGCCTCGAGCTGGCTATTGGACCGTCTCTCAAGACTTGCTCCGGGAGTGAAATTTGCTACGGAGATTTCTGCAGGCGGCGGTCAGTATCTAATCAAGCTAAGCGTTGACTTGAGGTTAGATAGTTCCATCACTTAGGCCTTGGAGAACTTTCCTCGCACGGACTCGAAGCTCTGGCAGATCACTAAGCCGAGTTAGTCCATTTACCTGCTGACTCATGCGGTGGTTCTTTGAAAACTGTGCCTTGTGACGATCAAGGAAATCCCAATACAAAGTTGTGAACGGGCAGGCATCATCGCCAACTCGCTTCTTTGGATCGTACTCGCAACCCTTGCAATACTGAGTCATCCGAGAGATGTATGCACCGCCTGCGGCATAGGGCTTAGTCATGAGCCTTCCCCCATCGGCATGAACGCCCATGCCGATGATATTTGGAACCATTACCCAATCCGCAGCGTCGATGAACTGCTCGCGCATCCAATCAAGAAACTGCTGCGGATTTGTTCCAGTTACTAGGGCTAGGTTGCTGAGGATCATCAATCTTGGAATGTGGTGCGTCCAGGCTCTTGTTTCAACCTGAGCAACTACTTGCTTGACGCAGTTCATCTTGGTCTTAGAGGAATCAGCAAAGAGTGGCAAAAGCTCTTTCTTGGCAGCAAGACCATTGAGCTCTTTATAGTCAGATCCTAAGAACCAATACATACCGTTTATATACTCTCGCCAGCCAATGATCTGGCGAATAAAGGCCTCAACTGACTCAATTGGAGCTAATTTTTGGTCATACCTCTTTATAGCTGCCGAAATGACCTCTTCGGCAGTCAATAGGCCATTGTTTAGGTACGGACTCAGTAAAGAATGGTGCAGCGACCAATCATCCAAAGTGACCGCATCCTCATAAGGACCAAAGCCAGCTAAATGGTTATCTAAGAAGTTCTTTAGCTGCTTGAGGGCACCTTGGCGAGTGGTGGCCCAGCTATCAGTAGGTTCGTAGCCAAGTTCCCTGGCTACCTCGTTGTCTATCTCATCCCTTGAGTGAAGAAGTCTTTTGGGCCAGGTGTAGTTTTTGGGAGGAGGCAGTCTGTTCTCAGCATCAAAGTTCCATCGACCTTCAAAGGGTTTGCTACCTTCTACCAGGATGTTCAGTCTTATTCTTTGAGCCCTATAGAAATTCTCCATTACAAAGCTTTTTTGGCTTGCGGCCCAGCTAGTAAACAGAGATCTGGGAGTTAAAAAGAAATCGTTAGCTACAAACTCAACGCCGAGCTTTTTGAGTTGTGCGAACTGTTTGTGAGAAGAAGGCTCCGCACACAGAACCGGCAGCTTGCCATACTTTGCTTGAGCTTCTTCGATGCCAGCAGGAGTTGACTTAGCTTTGATATACAAAACCGTGAAGCCCTTGGCTTCCAATGCAGCAACAAAGTGTCTTGCGGAAGAAACAAGAAAGAACAGTCGTTCTTTATGCCAAGGGCGACCCTTGGTCATTCTTTCGCTCTCAACCAGTACCACCAGGTCGGTCTTGGCGTTAGCTTTTCTTAGAACCCCGCGGTCGGAGTTTAGGTGATCGAAGGGAACAAGAAGTATGCGTTCATAAGAATGCTTAGCGGTAGCGATGAGTTAGCCCCTGCACTCTTCAGAGCAATACTTAACGTTTTCCCAATCTTTGGCCCACTTCTTGCGCCACTCGAATCCCCTGCCACAGCGCATACAAACCTTAGGCTCAAAGCCGTTTTTGGTCTTTGGTGTTGGACTCATGACTCAAGCCTAATCAGGCAAGAGCATAGAGTGCTGGTTAGATTACTCCGGCCAGCTTTAGAGTGATGACCAGCATCAAGACGCCACCGACTCGGTATACCAAATCGTTCTTCTGGCTGAAGCGCTCTTCTTCTTTACCGCGTCGGCTGATCTTGCCGTGGCGACCGAACATTCCAAGCAAGCTAAGAACAAGAAGCGGCATTGGGAGAATCAAGAATGCCCACTGTGCTAGTTCTGGGGTGGAACCCAGAATCGCTCCTACCGTAGCGGTTGTTGCAGAGGAAATGAACAATGTGAGCGCTAGTCCTGGGATACCGGTTGGAAGCACTCTCCAAATGGCAGGCGAGTTCGGGAACCTGTCTTGGTACCAGCTAAGAACTGTTGGGAACACGAACAGTGCGGATGCAACCCAGACTTGCCAGCTAGGTCCAATTAGCGCTCCACCGATAAAGACCCAGATTCCATACTTGATCAACAGGACAATGCCCTTTTGCAGATTACTTGGTTCTGGAATCTCATCTGGGTTGATTCTGTTGAGGCGGTATGGGAAAGCGCGGGCTGCAAATTCCTCAAGTAAAACTCGAATTACAACTGCCAAGGACACGAAGAGTGCAAAGTCAGCGACGTGGTTTGCAGCATCCAGAGTTAGTCCTGCAAGTGCTGGCAAACCGGCAACCATTGCGCTAACAGACCAACCGGCCATAAATGGCGCTACCGCAAAGTCAGTTGCGCGCTCCCACCACGAGCGTGCATCCGAGGCGGCGTCTTTTCTAATGGTCCTAAATGCGGTTGCTAGCATTCCAGGGCCTACCGCAATAAGCATGATGCCCATCATGGTTCTAATTTCGCCAACATCTGGGATGTGACCAACTGTGAACAAGCTTCCAACTATGTATACAGTCGCTCCAATAAATCCAGCAGAAGCATCAAACGCTCCGAGGATGGCGATGATAAGAAGTAGCTCCCAACCAGGAGTGATTATCTTTGAGTACTCGCCAGCCGCAATTTCTGCGGCGTTTTCGTTGACCGCAATCACACCGACAACGGCGGCAAGGATAGGACCCAACAGACTGAGAGTTCCAAGCATCGCTCGAACATATGCACCATCGTTAATTAACTTGGCCACAAATGGCGAGAATCTAGCAACGCGCTCGGCGGCATTATGAGAGCGCCGATCAAAGAAGGTCATGAATGGGAGCGTGAAGAGCCAGAGCTTGTCACCCCAGTTTTGTTTATCTAGAGACAGGCTTTCTTGAACCACCTCTATTTCAGCCAAGTCCCCCTCTCCGTCACCCCCAGAGCTTGAGCTTGAACTGCCAGAAGAAGAACTTGAGCTTGAGCTTGAGCTCGAGGATCCAGCGCTACCCGCTCCTGCACCCGCCGCTCCGGCTGCCCCAGCAGCAGCGGCACCTGCGGCTCCAACTGCAGCCGCAGCCGCAGCCGCCACACCAGCAGCAATAGCAACAGCTGCGGTCGCGTTTTGGGCAGCGGCAACTACTCCTTCGGGGCTAGACAGAGGGCTAAATTCCTGAGGTGGAGCGTCGTCGTCACCGGTTGCACCGATTGCAGGGTTTGCCACAGGCTCACCGGGATTAATTTCAGGGAGAGTGATTGTTGGCGACAGATTATCGAGTGGACTTGTTGGCTCTGTTGGCTGCGGTGCAACCCTAACTCCTGGGGCTGCTGTGATTGGAGGGATTGAAGTTGCCGGAACGAATCCCGGGCTCGGGCTGGGAGTTGGAGTCGGAGCTGCTGCAATCGGTGCCTCAGATGAAGTTGGGCTTGGGGACGGAGTCGGTGTAACCGACGGGCGCGGAGTGCTAGAAGGTGATGGACGCGGTGCAACCGATGGCGCCGGTGTTGGGGCTGTGGTTGGAGCTGGGGTTGCTGCTGGTGGCGCAGCTACCGGTACCGCATTTCCATTTACAATTACGTCCACCCGCAAACTTTGATCGCTTGTGGAATTAACGCTGGCGTCAGTCAAGGCGGTATTGAAAACCATAAAGTTTTCAAAAACTCTGATGGATGAATTAAACGAAATGGTTGGAACATTTGCCGTTAGTACCGTCTGCGATTTTGTAACTAGGAAAACTTTGAAGATGTAAGTTCCTGGCTCTCCTAGAGAAATAGCATCGGAGCCTGCCCAGTCGGTATCAAAACTTGCCCTGCCGAGATAGAACCAAGTTCCGTCTTTTTTCATGTAGGCAACAGTGTCGTGGGTCGACTGCATTGAATTTGAGACCCTTACCCGGAGTTCAACTTTTTCACCGGTATTAATGGTGTGAGATTCCGTTACGGAGATGGCATCGGAGCCACTCAGGTGAGATAGGTCTGATTCCACTTTGATACCGGGAGCTCCGGAAGGGGCCGAAACTACTCCCTCGGCAACTAGCGCCTCTTGCAGTGCTTCAGAGATATTGCCCATAACTCTGGAAGGTTTAACAAAAGGAAGCTGGGCCGGAACCGTTCCAGTGATTGGAGTTAATTGGACCCCGCCTGAAGCAACGTTGGCAATGGTGACCGTAACGCTACGGCTTGACCCTGTGGCTATGGAACTTTGTGTAACACCTTCAGAATCAGCAACTGAGAAACCCGAGCTCTTGGCAGCGATCATGCTACTGTCCGGGGCACCAGGAGACACAAGAGAAACCGCACTAATTAGACACCTTCTGGCATCACTTGGATCTACCGCGATTGAATCGATTCTAAGTTTGGTTAGATCAAAATCACTTTGGGTGATCGTTGCGCAGTTCAGCGGCTCACCTGCAGAAAGCACGAACTGTAGATTGCGATCACTCGAGCTGCTTCCACTCGTCGAAGTCATGGTTAGCACTGGAGTGATGTTGTCTTGAAGAGTTGCCGTGTGGGTGTTGGAGGTGTTTCCGTTCTGATCTTTAGCGAATCCTCCAGCCGCTGTCACAATCAGCTTGTCGGATACGATGCCTGTTTTTGTTGCACTGAAAGTGACGCCCGATCCGCTAAAGACCGGTGAGGTGAAAGACCAGCCTGTTGAAACACTAAGTCCTGCAATATCGTTGAGGCTAACTGATTCGCTAAATGCCAAAGAAACGTTTACCTGGTTTGTGATGTTTGCGTCCCTGGTTAGCGAGCTTGATGTAATCGAGGGTTTTGAGGTGTTGATGGATACAGATAAAGCGGAGGACGCTAAAGAGGTTTGTGAGTTTAGGTTCTGAGTTGCAGTTATTGACCAGGTGCCATCAGAAAGAGTACCCAAGGTGCAGCTAGCAGCTCCTCCCGCCCCCGCTGCACTTGTCGTACAAGTCACGTCCGTAGAAGAAGCCTTGGTTGCTCTTGCAGTTACTGTCGCACCTTGAGTAACGCCCGTGAAGTCCAAAGTTGGTGTGTTATCCGAAGTGTTGTTGTCAGTGGTGCTAGAGCCTGTATCTGAGTCAGGGTTCAGATCCGGAGCGGACAAGGCTGCGAGTCCCGTGACAGCAGTTGCACTTGAAGGTGTAGCAGATGTTGTACCACCCACGTTAGAGGCAGTAACTACGGCCCTGAAGAACTTTCCTACGGAACTTACGGGGATTGTATAAGTTTCAGAAGTTGCACCGCTTATGGTTTCCCAAACGGGTGTCCCGCTAAGAGATGAAGTAGATTGCCAGGTAAAGGTCTTTGTCGGAGTCGGCGACCCTGAGTAAGTGAAGGCCGCAGTCAAAACAGAACCTGGGAGAATTGCACCAGCGGCGCTGTTTGAAGTTGGTGCAACTGTTGAAGTGATTGTCGGCGCGACTGGAATTAAGACGTTGAAGCTTGTAGTTGCGGCGGTGCTAGTTCCACCATCGCCTCCGTACTCGACTATGTAAAATCTTCTGTCTGGGCAAGTGTTTGCGCAATCGTTCCAGGCTTTTCCGTCTCCATAGTCGACTCCGAATGCAAACTCAGCAAATTGCTCACCCCTGCTAGTCCCATTGGGTTCACCGTCACTAAAGTAGTTATACATTTGGCGACCATTAATTAGGTTTGTGGTTCTCCTGGTGGAGGCTGTGGTGTAGGTAGAGTTTGTCGTCTGAACATAAAAGACTTGACCTGCTTCAGGCCCATCATTCCACTGCCAGATTCCTTCAGTGGTGTTGTCCGAGCCACCAATCCAGCCAGGACTTGTTAGCTTATCTTTCAAGAAGACCTGCTCGGCTCGAGAAGTGATGTTAGCCAAATAACCACTTAGGCCGTTCAAGGTTCTTCGCTCACCGCCATTTGTGTTAGTGCAGCCGTCTTGCGTTACGGTTGAGCGCTGGTCGCTGTTAGCATTTGTGCTTCCTCCATAAGTTGCGCTGGGACCATACTTAGCTTTGCATCTTGCGAGCTCCCAAGTAATTGCAGAACCGTTGTTAACCACTTCATAAAAGCGACCAGTGTCCGGGTCAGACGCAGTGTCATTTTGAAAATCTGTGACAGTTATCTTAAGTTCGTAAGTACCTGAACCAGCTGCTTTGTATTGCAGCCCTTCTAGGGCTAAGTTTGCATTGGCTTGTGTTGACGTGAAAGCGATTTCGTTATCAAGTCCATTAGTCCAGTTGGCGCTAGGGTAGCCAGCTAGTTGAGGGCCAAAACCCGAAGTGGACCCTAGCCTGACGAAGCCATTAGCAACCCAAACTACGACCTTAACATTGCCTGCAAAACCAGAAACATCACAAGATCCTGTGCAAACGCTTGTCCAATCGGTTGTGCTAACTCCAACTTCAGCTGCTGGCCTTGAGATAGCCGCAGATGCTTCCGAAGATTCGACACCTGTAAGTCCAACACCTGCAAATGTGAGGAAAACCACTAAAAGCCCATTAAGCCACCTAAAGCTTCGACGCTTCAAAGCATGCAATTAGTGGTCCTTATCGGGTCCGATTGGAAAGTATCCACCTATATTACCGAGTGCCTAATTGGGCTAGATCGGGTATTCGGTCAGCACCCTATGCCAGTTAGAGGTTGGGATAGATATTCCCAGCTAGGTTCATTTTGGCGAGTGGCATTTCGATTCCACCAATACGGTAGAACTTCGTGAACGGAGGCCTCTGAATCGAGCGAGCCTCATCTTCCATGCTTTCGAGACCCAGCCTTTGCTAGGTTGGGGGGATGAAACCCATCAAAGTGGCCTTTTTGGGCCTTTACTTTGAGGCTTGGGATGCCCTAGACGAGATCTACCGCCTGATGTTGGAAGATCCCCGTTTTGAGCCAGTAGTTATATCCCTCCCCCGCAAGCTGACTGGCCAGTTGGCCTATGCCGGGGAGGAAAAGGCCCATGAATTCTTCGAATCTCAGGGAATTGAACACCTGAGGTTCAATTCCGGGGGTCAAGATAGCCAAAATACAGACGGTTTAGAGCAGTTGAAGCTTTTAGAGCCTGATTATGTGTTCGTGAACTACCCCTGGCAGCGAAATTACCAACCTGCCATGCGTTTTGATCAGTTAGTTTCGTTTACCCGGCTCGCTTACGTTCCATATTTCTCTCTTGTGATGGTAGATGAGCCAGACGATGAGCCTGGTGGTGGTCAAGGTGATGCTCCGGTAGCAACTCATTTGTATAAACAACGACTTCATCAGCTTGCATCACTTGTTTTTACTCAAGAAAGAGACGTTGTTGATGCATATGCGCTTACTGAACGTGGAAATAGCTACGTTCACTTCACAGGATCACCAAAAATTGACAATCTAAGGCGTGAAGCGGAGCAAGGTAAGTCAAGTTGGCCACTTTCTGAAGGAAAATTTAGAGTTGTGTGGGCTCCACATCACTCTTATTCACCACACTGGTATAACTTTGGTGTCTTTTCAAAGATCTATATCCAAATGTTGGATTTTGCAACACGAAATCCAAACATTGAAATAGTTTTGCGTCCACATCCGTTCCTGTGGAGCACACTTACCGATAGAAAAGTGCTAACTGTTGATGAGCTTTCTTCATGGAGGGCAGCTTGGGACGAATTACCTAACACTTACGTTGACGAAGATGGTTCTTACGCCGAATTATTCTTAGCAACAGATGTTTTAGTTACCGATGGGATTTCTTTTCTGGGTGAGTATCCACTCGTTACAGGAAAGCCAACAATCTTTTATGAAAACGAAGGTCACTGGGAATTTAGTTCAACTGGAAAACTTGCAGCCGCAACTTCCGTAAAGGTGAAAACATTTGAAGAACTCAAAGAGCTCTTAGCTGTTGCGAGAGAGTCTGGTTTGCCAGATCGTTCAGAACAAATTCAAAAGTTGATTGAGGCAAGCTCTCCCTACCCAGGTGAGTCAGCAAAAAGAATTATCGAGATCGTCTATGACGATTTCTCCAATGGCCCATCTCCGCTGGTTTCAAAGAGCTCTATTTCCGCTACCCCTTGGGAGCTAGCTCCCGGCCGGGAGCCCTTCGAGGACTAGGCGTGGCTAGGCCTTTGGGGCTAGAGGCCAGTAAATTACTGGGGTTTAGGGGCTAGGGCTTGTAGAGGTGCTCGGAGTTGGGCTTGGTAGCTCAGGGCCTTCCGTAATGGTGATTTTTGCGGTGTTTGGCATCAACTCAACCCAGGTGTTGCCCTGGGTTAGCTTGATTGGAGCTCCGGTTGAGTCAAGCAAAACAATTGGGGCTGTCTGAGATGCCTTAGACCAGGTTCCTTCGACGTGTCTGCCGTCTTCAAATACCCAAGCGCGACCGCCGGAGATCATGATGGTTCTAGGAACCACTCCGTCTCTTGCACTTCTGTTACTGGTATCAATTTCAACTTCTAGGACTACTACGTTCTTAGCGCTAACCTGTTCCTCAGTTACGCCATCTAGGTGAGGCTTGCCATCTTGGGTGCGAAGCATGAGACCTTTGCCGTCTCCTGCCCAGAAGCTTGTTGCCCCTGCGTACTTAACGGTTACATCCTTGGTTGATAAACCGCTGCTAGCTGTTGATGGATCATAGGTTTGAGTTTCTGGCAGGAAAGCCGAATAGACAAACATTGGCTGCGGAGCACCAAGGTCTTTGTGCTGTGACTGTAAAAGTCCCATGTCCACAACTACGTTGTGTGGTGAGCGTCGCTCGGAGGTTCTAGAAAAGCTATTTGGCTTTACTGATTGCTGAGAAGTCTCATCGGCTAGGTACATAGAGGTCTGCTGAATCAAAGCAACAAACTCTGGCACGCCTCCCGAGAAGCAAAATATTCCTCCATACGGCGCTGCGATGTCGGCATCCATTGCACGAACAGATCGAACTGGCCCAACCTTGTCAACGGGCTGTGAGTGCCAGGTTGCAACCAAACGTGTTAGACCACCTTCAACTAACTCGACAAAAACGATGTCAGTTTTGTTTAGGTTGAATTGTGGGCGACCTGCCGCAGAGTTATCAATCTTGCAAGTAACCGCTGGAAGTGAAATTACATCTGGGGCGGCAGCGTCGGTTAGGTATGAAATTCCCGTCAGAGGAGCCGATGGGTAAACAATCGCTTCAGGCTCTTCGACCCTGGGCTCCGCACAACCCGATAGCACTAAACCGGCGATAGCCAAAATGGAGACTGTCTTGGTGATCTTGAACATTGATTTTCTCATTTTGGTTGATTGCCTTTTCTTTTTGTTTTTTAGTCATTCATCGGGTCAGCTATGCCGACGTAAACGGTTTCTAGATATTCTTCAATTCCTTCGAAGCCACCTTCGCGTCCAAGACCCGAAGACTTGACTCCACCAAATGGTGCAGCCGGGTTAGAAATCACTCCGGCGTTTAGGCCAAACATTCCAACCTCTAGTTTTTCAGCAAGACGGAGACCGCGATTTAGATTCTGTGTGAAGGCGTAAGCAATCAATCCATACTCTGTTGAGTTTGCAATCTTTACTGCTTCGTCTTCAGTCTTGAATGTCACAACCGGTGCCACAGGACCAAAGATTTCTTCTTTGAGAATTTCTGCATTCACTGGCACATCAACCAAAACTGTTGGCGGGTAGAAATAACCTTCGCCTGATGGAATCTCGCCACCGGTTAGGACCTTGGCCCCCTTGGAAACTGCATCGGCTACCAGTGCATGAACTGCGTTTCTGCTCTTGTCGTCAATTAGAGGTCCGATGTTGGCGCCTTCTTCAGTTCCTCTAGAAACTTTCAACTTAGCCATCTTGTCGGCAAGGCGCTTCGAGAACTCTGCGGCAACCGATTCGTGAACAATCATTCGATTAGCTGCGGTGCAGGCTTCTCCCATGTTGCGAAGCTTTGCTAGCATCGCTCCCTCTACTGCCTTGTCTAGATCAGCATCTTCGAAGACTACAAACGGTGCGTTACCGCCTAGTTCCATAGAGACCTTGAGAACCCGATCTGCCGAGTCTGCAATAAGGGCTCGTCCAACACCAGTAGACCCTGTGAAGGAAAGCTTGCGAAGTCTTTCGTCTTTAATGATCGGCCCAGTCACAAGACCAGGTCTTGTGGTCTGGACAACGTTGATTACTCCCTTTGGTAGACCAATGTCTTCTAGAACCTTGACAAAGAGCATCGAGGTCAATGGTGTTAGGGCAGCAGGCTTGAGGATCATGGTGCAACCTGCTGCGATGGCTGGCGCCATCTTTCGGGTAGCCATGGCCAGTGGGAAGTTCCAGGGGGTAATAAATAGTGATGGACCGATCGGCTTTTTTAGAACCATGATGCGGTTCTTGCCATCAGGTGCTGTGCCATAGCGGCCAGTAATTCTTGGGGCTTCTTCGGAGAACCAGCGCAAAAACTCTGCACCGTAGGCTACTTCTCCCTTAGCCTCAGCAAATGGTTTACCCATCTCCAGGGACATCACCAGGGCGAACTCATCGGCCATCTCGGTAACTTTTTCAAAGGCTGCGCGCAAGATTTCGGCGCGCTCTCTTGGGGCAGTTTTGGCCCAAGCGGCCTGGGCGTTGTGAGCTGCCTCGATGGCAGCCATGCCATCTTCAGGGGCAGCGTCTGCGATTGTGACAAGTGCTTTGCCGGTAGCCGGGTCGATTACATCGAGAGTTTTCTTGTCGGCTGCATCTTTCCAGGAGCCGTTGACGAAAATGCCCCTTGGAACAAGATCTAATACGCGCTTTTCGTCTGCAGCGGAGAACATCTGGCACTCGTCCTTACGGGCTTTTTAAGCCTTGGTGATTTGGGCTTTTTTTGAACTATTACAAGTCTACTTCTAGGGCCAAAGCTAGAGCCGAAGACCTTGGGTCTTCGGCTCTAGAACTTCTAGTTAGGCCTTGGCTACTGTGGTGTCCAGCAAGATGCCTGGACCAAAAGTGGTTGATAGAGCTGTTTTGATAATGTACTTACCCTTTGAGCTAGATGGCTTTAGACGCTGAATCTCGTCCATAGCTGCAGCTAGATTCTCAGCTAGCTGGCTAGCTGAGAAGGAAGCCTTACCAATGATGAAGTGAAGGTTTGACTGCTTGTCGATACGGAACTCGATCTTTCCGCCCTTGATGTCAGTTACAGCCTTAGCTACATCTGGGGTAACGGTTCCAGTCTTTGGGTTTGGCATTAGGTTACGTGGACCTAGAACTTTTCCAAGGCGGCCCACCTTACCCATTAGCTCTGGGGTGGAAACTGCGGAGTCGAAATCAACCCATCCGCCAGCTACCTTTTCAATCAGTTCGTCGCCACCGACTTCGTCGGCTCCGGCCTTGATAGCAGCTTCAGCAGCTGGGCCGGTTGCGAATACGATTACGCGGGCGGTCTTACCGGTTCCGTGAGGAAGCGATACAGTTCCACGAATCATCTGGTCTGCTTTGCGAGGGTCAACTCCTAGCTTGACGGCAACTTCAACAGTTGAGTCAAACTTCTTTGATCCGGTCTCGCGAACCAAGGCAACGGCCTCGGCTGGGGTATAGAACTTACCCTCGGTGATTTTGCTTGCGGCTTCTAGATAAGCCTTTGATCTTTTTGGCATGTGCTGTTATTCCTTTTCTGGTCACAGTTGTGGTTAGCGAACCGATCTGG
>JBIIQC010000040.1:0-5123 GCA_044342295.1 Rhodoluna sp.
TAGGAGATTCGAATGTCCCAATGGAGTAACCACCCGGCAACCGTGAAGTATGGAAAGAGCCAGCTAAGCGTTGGCCAGCGATCAGCTGACGTCCTTAGAAACGCCATGGGCTCTTGGCCATTTGTGTTTGGAGCGCTTGGGTTTCTAGCTCTGTGGATGTATTTCAATAACGATGGTTCGTTTGACCCATTCCCTTTTATCTTGCTCAATCTCATCCTGTCCTGCGTTGCTGCTTTGCAGGGGGCGATATTGCTTATCGCTGCCAAAAGAGAAGATCAGATCAATTCGGATCTTGCGATCCACACTTATCAAATAGACCAGGAAAACCTCGAGCTAACAAAGCAGGTCCATGAGCTAAGCAAACGAATCGAGAAGCTGACCCTCGAGGTCCATGAGGCTGTAAAGGCCAAGCAATAACCAGGCACGACCCGCCCCAATTAATGTCAGAGGGCCCAGCTAACTTTTCTGATAAGAATGAACTACTGCTTTTGGGGGGAGCATACATGGGGATATTTACCTGGCTAAAGAAAATTCTGACTTTTGATCCGACGGTTTACAAACCGCCGGGTGAAAACAACAATGAGTCTGGACCTTTGATGGCAGAAGGCGACTTTCGCTCTGGACCGGAGGGGTATTCACCAAATACTTCGTACCCAGAAGCCTTTTACAATTCCGGTGAATCCAGCGACCGGGAGCAAGACGAGGGCGATCAAAACAGATAACTGGCCAGAGTGACTCGTTCCAAGCTTTGCCAAGGTTCGGCAATAGGCTTGAAGGATGAACGGAACTCCTAAATCCATATTTGGAACCTTTGCACTTATTGAAATGATGACTTGGGCTTTGCTTATTGCAGCCATCATCGCCAGGGAAACAATTGGCCTAGCCCCAAACATGTTCTTCATCGCAGGTGCCACCCATGGTTTTGCTTTCATTGGTTATTCGGCTACCGCAGTTTTGGTGGCCGTGAATCAGCGTTGGCCTCTTGTTCGAGGGGCAGTTGCTGTATTGCTCGCAATCGTTCCTTTTGCAACAGTTCCTTTTGAAAAGTATCTCGAGAAGCGCAAGCAACTAGATGGTGACTGGCGCACCGAGAAGTCAAACAACCCTTTGGATAAGACCAAATTCGATCAGCTGTTTAGGTGGTTTATCAACCATCCGGTGATACTGGTGTTGACTCTGTTTGTTTCCGTGATAGCCCTGTTTACGTTCCTACTGTGGCTCGGTCCCCCAACTGAGTGGGGAAACTAGAGCTGCTCGGAGCTCTTTTTCTCGATACTTGGGTCTTTGGGCCAGAAAAGAATCAACGGCAACATACACTTAGCTAATGAGCGTAATCACTGGCATTCAAGCGCCGACTCAGTTTGCCGAAATTATGCACCGCGTGCGAAACGCAGGCCTACTTGAGAAAAAGCCAAGTTTTTACATCATTCGCCTAATCGCAATCACAATTATCTCGGCAGGCCTTTGGGTCCTTGGTGGATACATCTCCACGCTGGTTGATCAAAGCACAATCTTTATCCTCTTGGCTTTCTTGGTAGTCGGGCTTCTCGGCATTGTCTCGGCTCAATACGGCTTTATTGCTCACGAGGCAGCACACAGACAGATCTTCCGCAGCAATAAAGCCAACGACTGGTTCGGTTTGGTACTGGCCAATCTTTTCGCGGGTCTAAGTTATGGCTTCTGGCTTCGCAAGCACAACAAGCACCACCAAAAGCCAAACCAAATCGGCGAAGACCCAGATATTGCAATCAGGGTTCTAAGTTTCACTCCAGAGTCAAGAGATGCCAAAAAAGGAATAGAGCGTTGGCTCACTGAGCGACAGGGCTATTTGTTCCCGTTGCTTTTATTGTTTACCGGCTTTGACTTGTTGGTAGACAGCTTTGCTGGCTTGAAATACAAAGAGCGCAAGATTGGAACCAGGTTCTTAGAGTTTGGTTTGATGATGATTCGACAGGTTGCCCCGTATGTGGTCTTTGCCATTTTGTTTGGCTGGGCCTGGGCTATAGCCCTTTGGTTTTTCATGATGATGATCTTTGGATTCTTTATGGGAGCAGCCTTTGCTCCAAATCACAAGGGAATGCCGCTAGTCGAGCGCGACGCCAAAATCGATTTCTTCACAAGACAGGTGCTAACCAGTAGAAACATCAGAGGCAGCTGGCTAACAGATAACCTGATGGGTGGCCTGAACTACCAGGTCGAACATCACCTATTTCCTTCGATGGCAAGACCTTATCTAAAGCGAGCACACAAGATTGTGCTCGATTACTGCAAAGAGAACTCAGTGCCACTTGTTGAGATGAACTTACTTTCTAGCTACGTGGCCATTATGAAGTATCTAAACAATGTTGGTCTCAGTAACAACTCAGACCCTTTTGTTTGCCCGATGGTTGCAACCCTTAGGCCAAGAAACTAAAGCTTCTATTACCTGGCGCCCCTGCGCAATATTGCCTCTTTAGGTAGACTAAGCATTGCGTCAGCAAGCCTTCGTAGCTCAGTGGATAGAGCAAGAGCCTTCTAATCTCTTGGTCGCAGGTTCGATTCCTGCCGAGGGCACCGCGTAAGCTGAACTAATGCTTGCTTCAATTCCCGGTTTCTTCACCGGGCTTTCGCTGATTATCGCAATAGGTGCTCAAAACGCATTTGTCATTAGGCAAGGGCTAACCAGAAAACACGTCCTACTTGTTGTTGCCATTTGTGCTGTTTCTGACGCAGTTTTGATTGTTTTAGGTGTTGCAGGCCTCGGAGCCTTGATTTCGGGGCTTCCATGGCTATTAGAAATCATTCGCTGGTTTGGTGTTTTGTATCTAACTTGGTTTGGTATCAAGTCCCTCAGATCCGCTTTCAAGGTTCAGGCGCTTGACGCATCAGGGGCTCAAAGCGGGAGTGCAAAAACTGTTGTCTTGTCCGTTTTGGGCTTCACGTTCTTGAACCCCCACGTTTATCTGGACACCGTCATCCTGCTTGGCTCAATCGGGAATCAGTTCGGACCAGATAAATGGTGGTTTACCTCAGGTGCGGTTCTTGCAAGCTTTGTCTGGTTTAGCTCGATTGGCTTTGGCGCTAAGGCAGCTTCGAGGTTTATGGCCAAGCCCGCGTTTTGGAAAGTCCTGGATATCCTGATCGCCGTTGTGATGTTTAGCATCGCCATAATGCTGGCGCTATATAGCTTCTAGGGCCGTTTACCGCTTGGACTAGTAGCATGGGGTCATGCGCAAAATACTAGGCCTGACCAGGTACGCAGTAATTGTTCCATCGATTGCTTCAATCATTGGAGCTTTGCTGTTGATGGCCCAAGGTTCTATCTCGATCATGATGGTCATCGTGGATGCGGTTCTCAACGACGCATATCTAAAGGACACAATTGTTGATGTTCTAACTGCCGTCGATGCAATCTTGCTTGGAACAGTACTTCTTGTTATTGGCTACGGTCTATACGAACTCTTTGTCGACACCAGGCTCGAAGTTCCTGCCTGGTTGCAAGTTAGAGACTTAGACGATCTAAAGTCAAAACTCATTGGTGTTGTCGTGGCCATCATCGCGGTGGTCTTTGTTGGTGTCTTTGTTGATGCTAACCGCGCCTCTGACGTTGTCTCCTACGGACTAGGTGCTGGAGCTTTGGTATCTGGATTGGCGCTGTTTGCTTACGCAACCCGAAAAGACGGGGCAGTAAAGAAGCCAACAAAGAGCTAGTTAGCCTCTAATTAGGGCATCTATTCCAAAAATTTTGTTTTTTGGTGTTTTATCGGCCATTTTTATGGAAACATAGTATTTCAACATCTAAACAGCAATTGGGGTGAATCGAAACAGGTCCTTGGAAATAATCCTGCTGTTTTCTCTCATAGTAATTAATGGTGTTCTAGCCATGTCTGAGGTTGCTCTGCTTACCTCCAAACGAGCCAAGCTTTCTGCAATGGCTTCCCGCGGTAAGAAATCCGCTGAAGTAGCAATTCGCATCAGCGAAGACCCAACCCAGTTCCTATCCACAATCCAAATCGGTATTACCTCGATTGGTCTACTAAGTGGAATCGTCGGAGAGTCCATCTTCGCTAAGCCGCTGGCTATTTGGCTTCAGAGCGTTGGGGTGCCTGACGGCATAGCCGATGTTTCCGCCACCGTCTTTGTAGTTCTAATCGTGACCTTCATTGCAATCACCGTTGGAGAGCTAGTTCCTAAGCGCATTGGCCAGTCCAACCCAGAGCAGATCGCCACCGTTATTGCAACACCGATGCTTATTCTTTCTAAAGTCACAAAGCCATTTGTTGTGATTTTGACAGTCACCACAAACACGCTTTTGAGGCTCTTTGGAATCGGTAAGCACAAAGAAGCCACCGTTACTGAGGACGAGATTGAGGCCATCCTGGACGAGGGTTCGGTAGCCGGTTTGATTGAAGACCAAGAGCGCGAACTGGTAAAAAACGTCTTCCGTCTAGACGATAGAAAACTGGGCTCATTAATGGTTCCAAGATCAGAAATCGTATTTGTTGACATCAACGATCCTGAAGCCGAAAGCTTCAATCAAATTGCCCAGTCAGTAAGGTCTCGAATTCCAGTTTGTGACGGCGGACTTGACTCGATAATCGGTGTCCTTACAGCGAAGACGGCATTGTCTACCGTTGCCAGGGGAGAAAAGCTCAGCCTGCAAGAAAATCTTGACCCACCGCTTTACGTGCCTGAAACCCTGACGGGGATGGACCTCCTGGAGCAGTTCAAGCAATCTAGAACTCACATTGCTTTTGTGGTGGATGAGTACGGTGGCCTCGAAGGTCTTGTCACGATTCAAGACATCTTCGACACTTTGATTGGTGAGATTGTTACCGAAGGTGAAGAAGCCACAGATCCAGTTCAGCGCGACGACGGATCCTGGTTATTCGAGGGAGACACTTCGATCCCTGAGATTAAGGACTGCTTGGCGATTGATGAACTGCCTGAACAGGACAAGGGTCGCTACCACACAGTCAGTGGACTTATCCTGCTGCTACTTGGAAAGATGCCGGTTGCTGGAGACAGCGTGGTACTTGCAGACTGGAAGCTTGAAGTTGTTGACATGGACGGCCGTCGAATCGACAAGATTCTCGCCACGAGGATCATCTAGTAGCTACCTACTTAGTTAGTGCCCTATCAAA
>JBIIQC010000005.1:0-52288 GCA_044342295.1 Rhodoluna sp.
TTAGGGTTCCCTTCAAATCAACTGGTTATAGACAAATCTTAGCTAGCTAGATGTTTCAAACAGTTTTTGAAATGTTTCGGGAATGTAAAATCTACATTCTCCGGCCGGCACGAATCCGGTTCGGGTCGATTCCTTTAGGAATAGGGATGTTCAGGCCAAGACCCGCAAGTCTCTTGTTGACCACGGAGATTTCCGCTCGGCTGAGGGTCTTTTTTAGCTTGTAAATGGCCTTGGTCAAGGCGTAAAGCGGCACAGATCCTGGCTGTTCGTTAACAGAAAGCACCGATACGGTAACCCCTGGAATAGCCCTAGAGACCTTGCGCTTTTCGTCCTCAACGATTTGGCGCAGGCGTGCGGAGTTACCCTCGGCAATCAAAACCACACCTGCTTTTCCGACGGCTCGGTAGACAGCATCTCTTGATTTAGGGTCAACGGCTACGGGCATCTCACTTGTCGAGTAGCCGCGCTTTAGCGTCGAACTCAGCACAGCCGAAACAGCTCCTGGCTGTCCAGAAATTCTCATGAACGCAGCTCGTTCAGCTCTTCTAGAAAGCACACCGAGGGCCAAAAGAATAGAGAACAAAACGGTGGATACCGACCAGAGGAAGATCGAAAGTGGCGAGTCCATAAAGAAAAGCAGGATCGCAACAATACCAATTGCCATTGGTCCAACAAAGGAGAGCACTCCAAGCGGAACAAAGTTTTTATCAGCTTTTGCGGTTAGCTTGTACACCTGCCACAGTTGCTTGATTCTTCCTGGCTCTTTTTTAACCTTAGGCTTTTTCTCTGCCATCATTTCCTTACTTGTTATGCAACGGCCTGCGAGAAGCCATCTTTTGCTGCAGCTTCTGCTAGGTGTTGGAGATTCTCTGGAACTGGAAGTCCCTTTTTGTTCATCGATTGAGCCCACAATCTGCCCGCGCGATAAGAAGATCTAACCAGCGGACCACTTAGCACACCCAAGTAGCCAAGCCCTTCGGCTTCTTTTTTAAGCTCAACGAACTCCTGCGGCTTTACCCAACGAGAAACTGGGTGGTGCTTTGGAGTTGGTCGCAAATACTGCGTGATAGTCAAGATGTCGGTTCCGGCCTCATAAAGATCCTTCATAGCCTGCGATATCTCTTCGATGGTTTCACCCATACCAAGAATCAGGTTTGACTTGGTAACAAGGCCATAGTTTCTTGCTTGAGTAATAACATCCAGTGATCTCTCGTAACTAAATGCAGGGCGGATCTCTTTAAAGATACGAGGAACAGTTTCAACGTTATGCGCGAATACTTCTGGCTTGGCGTCAAAAACTTTCTTGAGAAGAAGTGGGTTTCCTGAGAAGTCAGGGACCAAGATCTCAACACCAGTACCAGGAGACTTCTTGTGAATTTGTTTGATGGTCTCGGCGTATAGCCAAGCTCCCTCGTCTGGAAGATCATCTCTTGCGACCCCAGTGACAGTAGCGTAGCGAAGTTGCATTTGCTTTACAGAAACCGCAACTCTTCTCGGTTCATCTGGATCGAACGCCACTGGCTTACCGGTGTCAATCTGGCAGAAATCACAACGTCTGGTGCACTGGGAGCCACCAATCAAGAAAGTGGCTTCGCGGTCTTCCCAGCACTCGTAAATGTTCGGGCAACCGGCTTCTTGACAAACGGTGTTTAGATTCTCGGCCTTTACGAGCTTTTGCATGGCCTGATACTCAGGCCCCATTTTTGCAACAGTTCTAATCCATTCGGGCTTTCGCTCGATAGGGATAGCCGAGTTTCGAGCCTCGATGCGAAGCATCTTCTTGGCAGGCTTTTCACCCTGTTCTATCTGGCTCATAGGACAACTTTAGCAACGTCGGTAAGCCTGATTTTTACTCGCTCTGCGGCCATAGCTGGAGTGACCAAAGACCCCGTTAGCTCGCTAATAGAACTAGTTCCAGCATCATCAATCCCACAAGCCACGATGTGTTCGTAGGCTTCCATCGAGTTCGAACAGTTCAGGGCGAATCCGTGCATCGCCACCCGTTCAGAAACCCTAATTCCAATAGCCGCAACCTTTAGGTGCGTGTCACCCGCAGGGGCCCAAACTCCTGAGCGGCCAGTTACCCTCTCGGTTGCCAATCCAAAATCAGCACAGACATCGATTAGCACTTGCTCGAGAAAGCGGACGTAACCCACCACATCAAAAGGCTCTGGAAGTTTCATGATCGGGTAGCCAACTAGTTGGCCGGGCCCATGCCAGGTTAGCTTTCCTCCGCGATCGACCTCGATCACATCGGTGCCATCATCTGGGCGCTCAGACTCTTCGGTTCTTTTGCCGGCCGTGTATACGCTGCTGTGCTCGAGCAAAATGACAGTATCTGGCCTGGTCTTGGCCACTACATCTTTATGGACCTCGCGCTGAAGCGAAAGCCCGTCGTTGTATCCAACGAAATCGGGATCGAAACCTGCAACTAGAAATTCGGGCACTGGATAAGTCTAAGAGTTATCCCAAGCCTTAGCTTCGGGGCTCATTTTCTAGCCTCCGCGAACTAGCGTCTAGGAATGCGAGCTTTGGTGTCTAGAAAATTGAGTGCATTGGGTTACTCAATAGGGAAGAACCTAAAAATCCGAGGCGTTGACGCTACTTGCCTGACAAATCAGAGAGGAGATTGCCTACTACTAGTTTCGAATGTTTTCTATGGACCAAGCTGGGTTCAAATATTCAAATCCCTTGAGCATCTAGTTCCATCACCTGCGCTGATAACACATGGCAAAACACCTGCCGTACTCATAGCTGACTCATCAATGGCTAGAGAGTTGCTCGAAAGACTGTTTGAAAAGTCAATCGCCTCCCGCGGCAGGCAAGTCCACCTGGAAGGAATTGGTTTCGTCGAGCTCGAAAGCAAGCAGAAGCAAGATCTAAGGCTTCTAGCCCTTCCATTGTTTTCTATTGTTTGCGTAGTTACCCTAGGAATCCTTTGGGGAAAAAGTGGACAAACAGGCCAGAGTGTGGATGTGGTTCCAGTAGCGAACACTTGCGTCGTTGACTTAAATCCAGCTGAGTTCGAAAACTGGTTAAGCGAAATTTTGGACTCAGAGAAAGCACTTAGCGCAGGACTAGAACTTCAAAAGCAGACCGAATTTGGAGACTTGAATATTGCTGTTGAGAACACCATTGGTTCGGCCGCCAAAGTTACTGGGGTGGCGGTTTGTTTCGACGGCAGGGAGCGTTTGGTTAACCATCGCATTGACACCTCAGGAGAAGGTGCGGTTTTTGAACTTGGGAGTTAGATTCCCAGGTTTGCCTGGAAGTTAGCAGACTCTAGTCTCGCCTTTACGTCCACGAGGAATCTAGAAGCGTCCGCACCATCAATTAGACGGTGGTCGTAGCTAAGAGCTAGATAGACCATCGAACGAATCGCGATTGACTCTTGTCCATCAGCTGTTGTGATTGCCACTGGCCTCTTCTGAACAACCCCAGTTCCCAAAATAGCTACCTGTGGCAAGAACACAACAGGAGTGTCAAACAACGCACCACGGGACCCAGTGTTAGTCAGGGTGAAGGTTCCACCCATCATTTCATCAGGCTTTAGTTTGTTCTCGCGAGTGCGAGAAGCAAGGTCTGCAATCTGAGACGCGATTTGTGCAAGATTCAATGTTGCTGCGTCTCTAATGACCGGGGTGAGCAGTCCACGCTCAGTGTCAACCGCGAAGCTGATGTTCTCGGTTGGGTGGTAGTTGATCATTTCGCCCTCAATAGAAGCATTTAGCTTCGGGTGAGACCTTAGAGCTTCTGCTGCTGCTAGGAAGAAAAACGGCATGAAGTTCAGCTTGGTGCCGGTTGCCGCAAGGAACGCGGGCTGAACTGCCTTGCGCATTTCGGCAATTCTTGACACATCCACTTCAACAACGGTTGTCAGTTGAGCCGAGGAGACCATAGAAGCAACCGCGCGCTCCGCAAGAACTTTTCTTAGCCTTGACATCGGCTCCGATGTTCCACGCTGCGCACTAACCGGTGCCGGTACATGAGCGGCTGCAGGAGAAGACAATACTTGTGAGGATCCGGCTGTTGCGGACATCACATCTTCTTTGCGAATTCTTCCACCAACACCGGTTCCAACTACGCGAGTTAGGTCCACTCCAGAATCTTGTGCGAGCTTACGAACAAGCGGAGTCACGTAACCTGCGTCCATGGAAGCAGGGGCTGCAGGAGTTGCAACTGGTGCAACCGGAGTCACAGGCACAACGGGAGTAACGGGAACAACCGGAGTAACGGGAGCAGCAGGTGTGTAAATCATTGGTGTAGCTACCGGCACGGCCACAGGTGGTGCAACTGGGGGAGCCACTGGCGCTGCCACAGGTGCAGGAGCTGCAACTGGAGCTGCTGGTGCAACGGGAGGTGCAACCGGTGCTTGAGCTACCGGCTCCGCTGCAACTGGAGCTGCTGGTGCGGCGCCAGATCCACCGGAAATGATTACTAGCACTGCGCCAACTTGGACTGTCTCGTCTTCTTGAACCAAGATCTGCTCAATAACTCCAGCAACTGGTGAAGGAATCTCGGTGTCTACTTTGTCGGTTGATACCTCTACAAGTGGTTCGTCAACAGCGACTGAATCGCCGACTTTTTTAAGCCATCTAGTTACTGTGCCTTCGGTTACTGATTCACCGAGGGCTGGTAGAACTACGGATTCGCTCATTTTCTAAACTCCTTGTGGGTATTTTCTAATTCTAAGCGTGGGCGTGCAGTGGCTTACCGGCAAGGGCTAGGTGAGCCTCTCCGATGGCCTCGTTAATTGTTGGGTGAGCGTGGACCAGGCTGGCAACATCTTCAGGGTACGCTTCCCAGTTCACAATCAGCTGTGCTTCGCCGATTTGCTCTCCAACTCGGGAACCGATCATGTGCACACCAACAACTGGTCCGTTGTTTTGGCGGACCAATTTAATGAACCCGGCAGTTCCAAGAATGTTTGACTTTCCGTTTCCAGCGAGGTTGTACTCGTAGGTCGAAACGTTCTCTGCACCGAACTTTGCCTTGGCTTTCGCTTCAGACAAACCAACTGAGGCAATCTCAGGCTCGCAGTAAGTGACCTTTGGAATTCCGTCTTCGTCGATACCAGCTGGTGCTAATCCCGCGATGTCCTCAGCGATAAAGATTCCTTGCTGGAATCCACGGTGTGCAAGTTGAACGCCTGGAACGATATCTCCCGCCGCGTATACACCTGGCAAGTTTGTTTGTAGACGATCATTGGTAATGACCCAGCCGCGATCCATCGTGAGACCCTGCTCTTCATATCCCAACCCAGCGGTGTTTGGTCCGCGACCAACTGCCACAAGCATAAGCTCTGCTTCCACTCGAGTTCCATCTTCTAGAACTGCGGTAACGGAAGTTTCGGTTTGCTCAACTCCCGAGAAGCGAAAGCCAAGTTTGTAGTCGATGCCACGCTTGCGATAAGCGCGCTCAAGTGCCTTGGAAATAGATTCCTCTTCATTTGGAACAAGGTGAGGCAGTCCTTCGATGATTGTTACTTCGGCACCGAATGAGCGCCAGATAGATGCAAATTCAACACCGATGACACCACCACCGAGAACAATTACGCTTTTTGGAACGAAGTTCAGTTTTAGCGCATGGTCAGAGGTAATTACTCTTCCGCCAATGTCTAGGCCTGGCAAGGTCTTGGAATATGAACCGGTTGCCAGCACAAGATTTGTCCCGGTGTAGGTATCGCCATTTACGGTGACAGTTTTTGGACCAGTTAGTCGACCTTCGCCGGCAACCATTGTGATGTTCTTGCCAGCGCCGACCAGTCCGGTCAGTCCCTTGAACAGCTTGTCCACAATTGAATCTCGGTAAGCATTTACTTTTGGCATGTCTATTGAGCCGAAGCTAGCGTTTATGCCATAGGAGGCAGCCTCACGGGTGTTGTCTGCAATCTCTGCTGAGTGAAGCAGGGCCTTGGTTGGAATACAACCGCGGTGTAGGCAGGTGCCACCAAGCTTGTCTTTTTCGATTAGAGCTACGGTCTTGCCTAGCTGCGCTGAGCGAAGAGCGGCTGCGTAACCACCGCTTCCACCGCCAAGGATTACAACATCGAATGAGTTCTCAGACAAGGCAAATGCTCCTAGTTGTTGGATTCTTCTGGGGACTAGATGAGTTTACTACTGTTACCTAGTTCGCTAGGTCCCGCGCCAGCTGGATAAGAGTTCTCACGGTTACTCCGGTTGCCCCTTTTGGTGTGTGGCCATAGGCAGCGGAGTCATTGTTGGCGGGTCCTGCAATATCAAGGTGGGCCCAAGCTGGCTTTTTAGCCTGGTCAGCGCCAACAAACTCCCTTAGGAACAGACCTCCGATAAGCATCCCACCAGCTCGGTTTCCGATTTTGACGTTTGCAATGTCAGCAATGTCGGAATCAAGTAGTGGTCTTAGCTCTTCCGGAAGAGGCATGTGCCAAACCAGCTCACCAACAGACTCGGAGGCTTTCTCAACCTTCTTGACCGCTGCCTCGTCTCCCATCAATCCCGCATACCTATTACCCAGAGCGATAGTGGCAGCACCGGTTAGTGTCGCCACGTCGATCAAGTAGTCGGGGGATTCTTCAACGGCCATGGATAGTCCATCTGCAAGAACAAGCCGGCCTTCAGCGTCAGTGTTTAGAACCTCAACGGTTTTACCGTTTCTGATCTTGATGATGTCGTTTGGTCTGGTTGCCGAGCCAGAAGGCATGTTCTCTGCAAGGCAAAGCCATGCAGTTGCCTTCACCTTTAGACCCAAACTTGCGATAGCAACTAGCGCTTGCATAACCGCTGCAGCACCAGTCATGTCGTATTTCATGCCAACCATTGACTCTGCAGGCTTAAGGGAAAGCCCTCCAGTGTCAAAAGTGATTCCCTTGCCCACTAGGGCCAGAGAGGTCTTTGCACCCGCGGGCTTGTATTCCAACTTCACAAGTCGCGGAGGCCTGGATGATCCTTTACCAACGGCATGGATTCCGCCAAGGCCTGCTGTGACTAGATCCTTTTCCTCCCAGACCTTTATCTTGATCGGTAGAGCTTTGGATGCCTTCTTGGCTTGCTGGGTCATGACTTCCGGGTATAGATCATTTGCGGGTTGGTTCACCAGGTCGCGACACGCATGAACCGCTGACACAATAGTTTCAATCTCGGACAGCTCGGTTGCCTTCGGTTTTGCCTTAGAGACAATCGTCAGCTTGGAAAGGCTGCGCTTTACTGGTTTTGACTTGTAGTTTTGAAAGTCATAGTTGCCAAGCAAGAACCCTTCAAATAGTGCCAAAGTTTCGGCAGCTGATTTCAGTGGAACATCGAGCACCACCTGCTCGGACCCACCTAACTCGCGAGCGGCCACTCCAGCTACAAACCTTAGAGAGTCAAGGTCTTGCGAGGTCCCTAAACCAATCAAAAGCACGACGCTCGAACTTGGTCCAGAAACTTTTGTGGTTTTACCTAAAGCCGAACTCACCCCAAGGGATTCCAAGTTGATGGAAGCCAGGAATTTAGCATCGAGACTGGATTTGGCAAGCGCCGACTTGGCGCCATCTTCTTTTACACCTATTACGTAGGCAGTCGATTTTGAAGCTGCTGGGGAAGTTTCGCTAATGGCGTGCTTTAGTTTTGTCATGTTGACCATGATAATCCAGTCAGTGCTTAGGATTGATTCATGTCATCCGAGCCCATCTATCACTTCGAGCCTGATCACCAAGAGATCCCAGCTGGCCTTCACTTGATTGCCGGATTGACTGGATTCACTGATGCAGGTGGGGTTCTAAACCAATTTTCAGAGCACATCTTTGCAAATCTTGATTCTGCTCAGGTGCTGCACTTTGATAATGACGAGCTGCTTGATTACAGATCCAGGCGACCTGTGATGTTCTTCGAGAAAGACCACATCGAAGATTACGAGCCTGCAAGTTTGGCGCTTTATCTTGTGCATGACGAAGTGAACCAGCCGTTTTTGTTTCTACACGGATACGAGCCAGATTTCCGATGGGACGCATTCACTGATGCGGTTCTAAGGTTAATTAAGCGCTTGCAAGTCAAAGATGTGACCTGGCTGCACTCAATTCCTTTCCCAATTCCTCACACCAGGGAAACCGGTGTCACTGTTTCTGGTAACCGCATGGATATTGTGAACCAGCTTTCCGAATGGAAGCCTCAAACTCAGGTTCCAGGCAACGTGTTACATCTTCTGGAGTTCAAGGTTGCCAAAACCGGCCTTCCGATTGTTGGCTACGTATTGTTGTGCCCGCACTACTTGGCCGACAACGACTTCCCGCAAGCTGCAGTTTCTGCCTTTGAGCTTGTTTCATCATCAACTGGTTTGGTTTTTCCAACTGATGACCTTCGAGACGACGGATCTGAGTTCCTCAGCAAGCTGAACGATCAGATTTCAGAAAACGCCGAATTGCAGAAGATGATTGCAACTTTGGAGCAGGGTTACCAAAACGAGGTTACTGGTCCTTCAAGAGCTCCAATTAGAAAACCTTCGGTTAAATTGCCAAACGCGGAAGAAATCGCTGCAGAGCTAGAGGGGTATCTGGCCTCTCGCCAAAGAAACAAACCCGAGGAATCAAACGACTAATTTTTTCCCGGAAAGATTTTCGAGAATTTTCCAGTTCTGTTTAAGTTCATCTGGCGTGAGCCTCGCGGGGATTTTTGCAGAAGCCGAGTCTCCCCAGAGCTCCAGATATTTTGGACCTAGGTATGACCCACCTGGAATCTTCATGTTCGACGCAGCTTCAACAATTGGCCTCGCTCCGGCTTTTGCCGACTGAGCAAGGAACGACTCAAAAAACCTAGTTGCCTTTGGTCCGTAAGGTTCTGCTCTTGCAAAACCCGGGTGAGCAGCTAACGATGAAAAAGAGTCTGAGCCAAGAAGGTTTTCTAGCTCTAGAGCGAAAGCGAGGTTTGCGAGTTTGCTTGCGCTATAGCTCATCCCTGCTTGGTAGTCGTGTTTGGAACCCGCAGGTCCGAGTATTTTGGGTGCAAATCTTGCAATGATCGAAGCTACGGAAACCACTCGAGAATGCTCAGCGCGGTGTTTTAGTAAATCCATCGTGAGCGCAAAATGTCCAACGGCATTGACTCCGTAGTGGTACTCAACTCCGAATTCGGTTTCTGAGTAGTTTGAAAGTATCTTGGCTCCGGCATTGTTTACCAGCACGTCCCAGGCCCCGAAGTTGGTCTTGTAAGTTGAACCAAATCGAGTTATCGATTCCATCGAAGCCAGATCAAGTTCCATCATGGATACATTGGCAATCGGGTTAGCACTAGTGATTCGTGCAACAGCTTCATTACCCTTGGAAGCGCTTCGACTAGTAATTAGAACTTGGTATCCCTTGGATGCCAAGGCGGCCGCGGTTTCAAAACCCAGACCGGTATTGGCCCCCGTGACTATTGCTAATGACATGTGTCTAAGGCTAGAACAGGAATAGATAAGGCGAAACCAAGGTTCTAGCTACTCCAGGGTGCCGTGCGCAAGAACTGCCGCAAATAGGTGCCATAATTGGATAAGACCCAGTCGTCGAAGCAGCTTTTCGACTTGACATGGGTCTTAGTAATTCCCGAAATCAAGGCAGTATCGAGAGGTCAGATTGGCGAAAGCAACTGTAGCTCCAAAGAAGGCTTCCCCAAAAGCCTCCTTGAAGGCTGACCCGAAGAGCAAAAAAGCAAAGGTCGCATCCAAGGCAGCTCCGAAGAGCGCCAAGTCCAAAGTTGCCGCTAAGCCTGCAGGGAACAAAAGCGCAAAATCCGCCAAGCCTAACGCCAAAAAAGTTTCTAAACCTGCTGCTGTAAAGCCAGGCCCAAAGTCAAAGTCTGGCTCAACTGGACCAGCTGAGAAGGTCAAAAAGTCCTCCCTCAAAACTAAAGCGGCAAAATCAAAAGCTGGAGATCTTCCCGAGGATGAGCTTGATGATGACGATGATGATGATGTTCTCGAGTCGGTTGAGGACATTGTTGCCGACGTTGCAGAAGCAGTAGACATCACAGCTGTTGAAATTGACTTGGCTGTCGAGGAAGTTGAAGAAGTTGTTGTTCCCGGTGGCGGATTTGTTCTTAAGAACACTGAAGAAGATGACATCCCGGCCCAGACAACTACTATTACTGGTGCCACAGCCGACCCGGTAAAGGACTACCTAAAGCAAATCGGTAAGGTTGCACTTTTGAACGCCGAGCTCGAAGTTGAGCTGGCCAAGAGAATTGAAGCTGGCCTGTTTGCCGAAGAGAAATTAGCTGGCAAGCGTCAGCTTTCTAAAGACCTAGAGCGCGATCTTCGTTGGGTTGTCAAGGACGGCCAAAAAGCCAAGAGCCATCTTCTGGAAGCGAACCTCAGACTCGTTGTTTCGCTAGCAAAGCGTTACACCGGACGCGGTATGCAATTTTTGGATTTGATTCAAGAAGGTAACTTGGGTCTAATTCGTGCTGTAGAAAAGTTTGACTACACGAAGGGTTACAAGTTCTCAACCTATGCAACTTGGTGGATTCGTCAAGCAATTACTAGGGCCATGGCCGATCAGGCACGTACTATTCGAATTCCGGTTCACATGGTTGAGGTCATCAACAAGCTAGCCAGAGTGCAAAGGCAGTTGCTCCAAGATCTCGGTCGCGAACCAACTCCAGAGGAGTTAGCTAGAGAGCTAGACATGACACCCGAAAAGGTCGTCGAGGTTCAAAAGTATGGGCGAGAGCCAATCTCTCTTTCCACACCACTTGGTGAAGATGGTGACAGCGAGTTCGGTGACCTTATTGAGGACACCGAGGCTGTTGTTCCAGCGGACGCCGTCGGTTTCACCATGCTTCAGCGCGAGCTAGAAAGAATTCTTGGATCTTTACACCCTCGTGAAGCAGGCGTCATCAAGAGCCGGTTTGGTTTGGGCGATGGAGTTCAGAAGACTCTCGATCAAATTGGTGAAGAGTTTGGGGTGACGCGTGAGCGTATTAGACAAATTGAGTCAAAGACTATGTCGAAGCTTAGGCACCCGTCTAGATCGCAGATGTTGCGCGATTACCTGGAGCAGTAGCTCAGGTTCTTTTTAAACTACTTGCTCAGCAGCTTGGCGGTTTCGTCTAACCAGCCCTTTGCAATTGGCTCTAACTTGGCCTTGTTGGCATTGCCGTGGTGGGCACAAAAAAGCAGCTCGCCGGTAGCAAGAGAAGCACGAATGTATGCCTGAGCTCCACATACGTCGCAGCGGTCAGCTGCACTTAGCACTTCACTTGAGTTCTGGTCTTGAGTTTCTAATGGCTGCATTTTTGAATGTTTCCCTTCCGGCTCCTATTTGAGCACACCAAACACTCGCTTTCGTTCAAATTGGTCCATATTTCGCTAACTGCGAAGTTATTTCACGACTTCGGGTGTTTGGGGACTGTCTAGGGCTTCGCCGAGATTAGCATTTCATAGTGGCAAGTGAAGACTATTCAGCTAGACACCTCTCCGTCCTAGAGGGCCTTGAGGCTGTCCGTAAGCGACCTGGTATGTATATCGGTTCTACCGATGGCCGCGGACTCATGCATTGCTTATGGGAAATCATCGATAACAGCGTTGATGAGGCATTAGCTGGTCACGGCAAGCACGTGACAATCGAGCTCAATAAAGACGGAAGCGTTACCGTTGAAGATGATGGACGCGGAGTTCCCGTAGACATCGAGCCAAAAACTGGACTCTCCGGAGTTGAAGTTGTTTTCACCAAACTGCACGCAGGTGGAAAGTTCGGAAGCGGCTCTTACGCAGCTTCCGGAGGTCTGCACGGAGTTGGTGCATCTGTTGTAAACGCCCTTTCCGAAAGACTAGATGTTGAAGTAGACCGAAACGGCCAAACCTGGGCAATGTCGTTCCATCGTGGCGAACCGGGCACCTTCGATGACAAGAAATCAATCTCTCCACAAAACCCTTTCAAAGCTTTTGCCAAGAAAAGCGAACTCAAGGTTCTAGGAAAAGTAGCCAAGAACAAAACCGGGACAAGAGTCAGGTATTGGCCAGACCCACAAATTTTCGTAAAAGAGACAGCATTTGATCTCAAGGACCTTGAAGACAGAGCCAGGCAAACAGCCTTCTTAGTTCCTGGTTTGGTTCTTTCTGTCGTGGACAAAAGAAGCGGCAAAGCCACCAAGCAAGAGTTCAAGTTTGACGGGGGAATCTCGGAGTTTGTTGACTTCCTTGCCCCTGATGCAGCCCTGACGGCAATTTGGAGGCTCAGGGGAGAAACGGAGTTCACTGAGACGGTCCCGGTTCTGGACAAAAAAGGAAACATGGTTTCTACCGAGGTCACTAGAAAATGTGAGGTAGACATTGCTCTTCGCTGGGGAACAGGCTACGAAACCAGCTTCCGATCATTCGTAAACGTCATTGCAACCCCCAAAGGTGGAACTCACGTTTCTGGGTTTGAAGCGGGAGCCGTGAAAGCTATCCGTGCCGAGATTGAGGCAAATTCTAGAAAACTAAAGCTTGGCAACGACAAGGTCGAAAAAGAAGACATACTTGCAGGACTAACGGCTGTGGTTGCTGTTCGCCTGGCTGAGCCACAGTTCGAAGGCCAAACCAAAGAGATTCTTGGTACCCCGGCAGTAAGGAACATTGTTTCCGCAATTGTCGCCAAGAGACTAAACGAGAGATTTTCTTCCGGTAAACGAGACGATAAAACTCAGTCAGCTCTAGTGCTAGAGAAGATTGTTGCCGAAACTAAATCCAGAGTTTCAGCAAGAACGCATAAGGAAACACAGCGCAGAAAAAATGCGCTCGAGAGCTCCTCATTGCCAAGCAAACTAGTGGATTGCCGAACATCCGAGACCGAAGTTTCAGAGCTGTTCATTGTTGAGGGTGACTCTGCTCTGGGTACCGCAAAGTTGGCACGTAACAGCGAGTACCAAGCGCTGCTTCCAATACGAGGAAAGATCCTAAACGTTCAAAAAGCCTCGGTGGCTGACATGCTCTCCAATACAGAGTGCGCATCGATTATCCAAGTGTTAGGCGCAGGCTCTGGTCGCAGCTTTGAACTTCCTGACGCAAGGTATGGAAAAGTGATTCTGATGAGCGATGCTGATGTTGATGGTGCGCACATCAGAACCCTGCTTTTAACTTTGTTTTTTAGGTACATGCGACCACTGGTTGAGGCTGGAAGGGTTTATGCGGCGGTCCCACCTCTTCATCGAGTAACGGCCATAAATCCTGGGACCAAAGCAAACGAGCATATCTATACCTATTCGCAGGCCGAGTTAGAGAAGTTGCTTGCGAAACTAAAAACCGCCAAGAAAAGCTACCAAGAACCAATTCAGCGCTACAAGGGACTTGGAGAGATGGACGCCGAACAACTGGCGGAAACGACGATGGATCGATCCAAACGTGCTCTTAGGAGAGTCACCGTAAAAGATGCCGCTGCAGCCGAGAAAATGTTTGAACTGTTGATGGGTAATGAGGTCGGTCCAAGACGAGACTTTATTATCGACTCTGCAGACACCTTAGAGCGAGAAAGAATCGACGCCTAAGCTAAGCCGATGTAACTAATCGCTGGTGCTGCATCTCCCGAGGTATCGCGTTTTTGAATCTCGTACTCAATACCGATTGCCTTACCCTTGGCGTCGAGAAGTTGGAATGTCTCTGGCCCAACAAAAGCTAAGGCGATCTGATCTCTAGCCTTGGTGAATTTGTGAGATCTCATTCCGCCGGTAGCTCTACCCTTCTTGGGGAACTCATCAATCTTGCTGACTTTGAAAGCACCAGGATCTGTCCCAGGGAGAGATTTGGAGCTGTTTGCGATAGTGAAGACGATGTTCTTGGCTTTTGGCTTTAGGACTCCAAAGAATACAACTTCGGATTCGGTCTTGATTCCGGCCATTCCAGCACCGTTTCTACCCTGAGGTCGGACGGTCTTGGCGTCGAATCGAAGTAGCTGCGCGTCCTGAGTGATGAAAACTAGCTCATCGCTCTCTTCGGAAAGTGCAGCTCCCACTACTTTGTCGCCGGCCTTCAAGTTGATGCATTCGAAATCTGACTTTTGTGGGAAGTCTGGAAGAACTCTTTTTACAGTTCCATTTTTGGTCCCGAGGGCAACCACGCTCTTATCGTCAACAGGAATAATTGCAATAACTTTTTCTTTCTTGCCGATACCCAGGAATTCCGCGGCCATGGGACCAGGATTCTGGGCGCTGTACTCACCGACTGGAATATCCCCGATGTGAGTTCTGAGCATTCGCCCGAGGTCCGTAATGAAAACTACGTCAGATCGAGTCGTGGAAGGGAACCAGCTCCGGTAGCCAAGCTTTCTTGAAGTCGGTGCCTCAGAAGACTCTGAGCGGAACACTCGACCGTTCGAAGTTAGGGTTACGGCGGTGGGGGAGTCAGTTAGCTGTGCCGATACTTGATCTTTACCACTTGAAACAGGCGCAGCAGTATCTTCGGCTTGTATTGAAGTTCTGCGGTCATCGCCGTAGTTGTCGGCAACTTCTTGCAGCTCAGTGGCAACTAGTTCTTTCAAGATTTTGTCGGAAGAAAGAATCTTCTCCAGTTCTTCAATTTCTTTCTTGAGCTGCTTCTTCTCGTTGTCCAATTCCAGTTTGGAGAACTTAGTTAGCCTTCTGAGGCGAAGTTCCAATATGTATTCGGCTTGGATGTCCGAGAGCTTGAACTTCTTCATGAGCTTGGTTTTGGCCTCTTGCACTTCTTCAGAAGCTCGGATGATTTTAATTACATCGTCGATCGCAACTATTGCGAGAAGCATTCCTTCGACTAGGTGCAATCTGGCCTGACGCTTACCCAGGCGATTTTGACTGCGACGCTTGGTTACAACCACTCGGTGAGCTAGATAAACACCCAATAGGTCTCGAAGGCCCAGTGTTTGTGGCTGACCGTCAACGAGAGCCACGTTGTTGATACCGAAGCTATCTTCCATTGGTGTGTAGCGGTACAGAAGATCAAGAACTACCTGCGGGTCGAAGCCAGTCTTTAGCTCAATAATCAGCTTTAGTCCGTTGCTGCGATCGGTTAGATCAATAACATCGGAAATGCCCTGAAGCTTCTTGCTATTTACACCCTCCTTGATCTTTTCGATTACCTTTTCTGGGCCAATCAGGTAGGGAAGTTCGGTTACAACCAACCCCATTTTTCTCGGAGCGACGCTCTCAACAGCAACTCGCGCACGAGTCTTGAAAGAGCCACGGCCGGTTTCGTACGCCTCAGAGATTCCTTCACCGGCGATGATGATTCCTCCATTTGGAAAATCCGGTGCAGGAACAATTTTCATTAGATCCTGGAGTGTGCTCTTTGGGTTCTTAAGAAGGTGTATTGCCGCTTTGACAACCTCACGCATGTTGTGAGGGGGCATGTTTGTAGCCATACCGACGGCAATTCCAGAAGCTCCGTTGACTAGAAGGTTGGGGAAAGCAGCGGGTAAAACCTCGGGCTCTGAAAGCTGAGCGTCGTAGTTCGGTTTGAAGTCAACAACATCCTCATTCAATCCCTCATTCATCATCAGGGCTGCGGCAGAGAGTCTTACCTCTGTATACCTAGCGGCAGCCGGACCATCGTCCAAGCTTCCAAAGTTTCCGTGACCGTCAATCAGTGGAGCGCGAAGCGAAAACGGCTGGGCCATTCGAACTAGTGCGTCGTAGATGGCGCTATCACCGTGGGGGTGGAGCTTTCCCATGACCTCGCCAGTTACTCGGGCGGATTTAACATGACCTTTGTCTGGACGAAGTCCCATCTCTCCCATTTGGTAGACGATGCGCCTGTGAACAGGCTTGAGGCCATCCCTGGCGTCTGGAAGAGCTCTCGAGTAAATAACGGAATAGGAATACTCAAGAAACGAATCCTGCATCTCCTTTGAAAGGTCGATGTCGAAGATGCGCTCTGGAACTACTTCAATAGGATCTTTGGCCATGGTCTTCCTGTTGCTGTGGCAAACTTAGCTTCGATGCTACCTTCTGTTCCCAAATCACTCGGGAGGCTTTCCGATGCCTACTTGAGTGCGTATCTTGCGCTCGACTCAGCAGACAACCCGCTCAAACTAGCCAAGAAGAACAGCTATCTACTAATTCTCGTAGATGGCCTGGGAACTGAAAATATCAGATCAGCCGCGGGGCATGCACCATTTTTGAACCAGAAGCTAAGAGCCTCCCGGTCACTATTCGCCGGCTTTCCGGCAACGACCAGTACGAGCTTAACTTCGATGGCAACTGGTGAACCAAATGGTAGTCATGCGGTTTTGGGTCACCGAGTATACGACCGATCAATTAAGCAAAACATAAACTTTCTAAACGACCTGGGTTCCGAATTGGACCCGCGCAAGTATCAGGATCTGGAAACTATCTCTGAAAGAGCTGTCGCTCAAGGCGTGATTGTTTCAACAATTGGCCCTTTGGAATACGACCAGTCAGGCTTCACATTGGCAACCATGCCAAAGGCCAAATACATTCCAGCCGCTAACTTCGAGGATCGCTTCTTAGCCGCAAAAAAAGCTCTCAGCGTTCCCAACAGCTTGACGTATCTATATGTTCCCGAACTTGATCAACTCGCACATCGCTATGGCTCAAAAACCCTGCGATGGCTAAACAAGCTGGAGGACCTTGACGCTGAACTGGCAAAATTTGCAAGATCACTAAGTTCGAATGATGGTGTGATTCTGACTGCTGACCACGGGGTCATAGATGTTCCGATGGATAGACATATCTATCTTGATGAATACGATTGTTTTGAAGATCTTGAGCAAATCGGCGGCGATCCAAGAGTTGGTTTTCTGTATTATCCGGAAGCCAATAGCCTTGCCGCAAAGCTAGAACAGATCAACCATGCAATTGGAAACGTATGCGATGTCGTAACTGTTGTTGAGCTAGTAAAGGCAGGGTGGCTCGCAGAACTGTCGCCCCAGTCAGTCCTTATGACGCCTGATCTTGTTCTTCTTCCGAAATCAGATCGAGTCATTTATCATCGCGGTTTTGCTAAAGCCAGGTCACTTTTGATGATTGGTCAACATGGGGGAATGATGCAAGCGGAATGGGAAGTTCCACTAATTGTTTTCTAGTCTTCGGTTTTAGTTCCAAAGACGATCTCATCCCAGCTTGGGATAGAAGCTCTTCCTCTTTTGCTCGCCGGCGGTGTCTCGGGGATAATTTCTGGAGGGTCTTGACTAATGTCTTCTTCAGGAATCAACTCTTGCTCTTCGAAGTCGGGAACAACGGACAAAAAGTCTGTTGCAGGAATTTCTTCTTGCTCCTCGAGCAGTTCTCGCTCGTTACGTTTTTTTCGAAGGGCTTCCAATAGGTCAGCGGTGTCGGAAATCGGTGTTACAGCAGGAGCGGATTCTTGAACGGGTTTAGGTGTCACTTGGGGCACCTCACGAATGATTTCGACTGTGTCTGCAAGATTTGAAGTGAAATCAGAGGCGGGGGTTTGTACAGGACGCAACTTAGGCGCTGGGGTAGCTATCCGGTCTCCAGATGAGAGCGAAATCGCTGCCTCATTTTCTGGGATAAGCGCTAAACGTTTTGGGTCGTAGAGCCAAGTGGCTTTGTTTTGCTTACCAGCAAGGTCGTACTCGCAATAAATGTAGAAACCATGTTCTGGGGCTTTCATGGCGGACCATTTTTCAATTCCTGCTCCGCTGGCAGCAAGTCTTGCCTTGATGATCTCCCCAAATTCCCTAGTTGTTGGATTGTTGAAGCGGTCACCTGGAACTTCAAGGCGAACAGTCAGCGCATTCAAGACCGCATGGTTTAGCTCATCGAGAACTGGTTGGGCGAATTTCATAACGTAGTCAACGGGAGCGCCGCTGGCTTGGACAATCTCCTCAATGCTTCGACCCACACGTATTTCTTCCTGGATCTCCCTTGGGCTTAGTCTGGGCTGGTCCAGCATTTGAGGAACTTCGTTCTTAATGGCGCTTCGGAGTGGCTGATCTAGCAGTAGGCGAAATTTTTGGCCTTCGGAGTCCTCCAGCAATAGAAAATCACCATCTGAACCCAAGAATCTGATGTCTTTCATGGCTTGTTATCTCCTGTCTAAGAGTTTGCCAGCAAGCTCGTTCACGAAGCGCAAAAACACGGCAAATTCCAAGGAATTTCACGCTGTGTCAGTTTGCTATTGAGGGGTATTTGTTAGACACTACTAGCGCCTAAAGAACGAAAGAAAGGGCCAACCATGGCTACCGATTACGACGCTCCTAGAAAAGCTGACGACGACACAGAGTCGCTCGAAGCCATAAAGGAACGCGGTCCCGCCAAAGCAGCTTCGGATACCGAAGACATTGACGCCGGGGACTCTTTCTCAATCCCAGATGTGGTTTCGGAAGATCTTGAAGTCGTGGTGTTGCCGCCTCAAGAAGATGAATTCACCTGTTCGAACTGCTTTATCGTCAAGCACCGCTCGTTGGTAGCCAGGAAGAGCAAGAACGGCCCCATCTGCTCCGAGTGCGATTCTTAGGAGTTGCTGAGCAACTCAACTAGCTTGGTTGGATTTCTTGTTGACACCAGCCAGTAGGGAGTTGGATCTTCTGGATCAGTAACGGGAATTTTCACGGCTGTCTTGACGGATCCTTGAAAAACCTTGTGGGCAGCAGGATCTAGATTCGGACCGCGTTCTGCAAATATTTCACTCTTGCCTACGGCTTGGGGTTGTCCGATGAAGTTTCTCGGTATTGTCACCTTACCCACCCTGAGATCGGACTTCGTAACCTGAATCCTAGGTGCTCTCAAAACAAGCAAACCCCAAATTGTGGAAACTGCAATCAGGCCAACCACTAGCCCAATTCTTAGGTCAAAGGGTTCGGCGATGATCACCGTTGATGGCAACAGCACAAATACCGCGGCAAATGTCCCAATATTGGGAAGCACACGCTCGCTGTAGAGCAACGAATCGGGCTTTACTAGTTCAGTCACACTCAATAGATTACGCTGGGAATCTATGACTGACGTACCTGTCCTAATCTCGGCACTTCCAGGTTTCGAGCCTAGCTACGCCAAGGCTGGTGACGCTGGAGCAGATCTTCGCTCAACCAAGAAGCTTTCAATTGCCCCGGGTAGTCGCGAACTGGTTCCAACTGGAGTTTCGATTGCTTTGCCGTCTGGGTTTGTTGGTCTAGTGCACCCACGTTCTGGTCTTGCTCTAAGGCATGGTGTAACTGTTCTAAACTCTCCAGGCACGATAGACGCCGGTTATCGCGGCGAAATCATGGTTACCCTTTATAACTCCTCCTCTGAACTATTTGAAGTGGAGAAAGGAGACCGCATCGCTCAACTGTTAATTCAAAAGGTAGAGCGCGCGGACTTCATCGCAGTTGAAAAGCTACCTGACAGCGACAGGGGTCAATCTGGCTTTGGATCGACGGGAAAAAAGTAAGTGGACAATTACGGTACTACCAAGTCACAGCCACTGGATCGGTTCAGTGCTGGACCTTTTGACATTACCGAATTGATTCAGGTTCGGCCCAGCATTGATTTTGGCGCAATCCAGCTTCCAATGCGGGACGACGTTGTCTACAAACTCGAAGTTGAAGAATCAACTAATCGAATAGTGGCACTGACGGTCGAGCACAGAGGATCCACATTACAGTTGCAGGCGTTTAGCGCTCCTGGAGCCGAAGGAGTATGGCATGAGATTCGATCTGCCCTAGAACAGTCAATAACTGCTCAGGGGGGCAAAACTGAGAGCGTGGTAGGCCCCTTGGGTCCTGAACTAAACGCTCAGATACCAACTAGCGATGGTTCGTCCAGATTGGCAAAGTTTATTGGTGTTGATGGCCCTAAGTGGTTCCTGCGCGGAGTGATAAGTGGTCTCGCCCTTGGTGACACGCTATCGATGTCACACATGATTGACATCTTTAGATCAGTTGCTGTGGTTCGCGGCAGCGCACCAATGCCACCCAAGGAACTTTTGGAACTTGTTGCTCCAGCCGGCGCGCAAAAGAGCGTCAGCTAATGAGCGACGATAAAGTCCGCGCTTCTGCTGCAAAGCGGCTGGGGGTTAAATCCACTGACGGCACTCTCAGCCTGGATGGAAAATCCTTACTGGAAGGCATGGGCGGAAAGCTTGGAATTGCAGAGACGATCCTTCCAAGCGTGCTCTTTGGAGCAAGTTTCGCCCTAACCGGTCAAGCAGTAATTGCAGTTTCGTTGGCAGGTGGAACATCAGCTTTGTTTATCCTGTATCGCCTAATCACTCGCAAATCTGCAAGCAGCGCACTTATCGGGGCGATAGCCGTGGGCTTTGCTGCCTGGCTGGCTCTTCGTGAAGGCGGTGAGGCAGTTGACTACTTTGTTCCTGGTTTTATCACCAACGCTGTTTACGGCAGCGTGCTTTTGATATCAATTTTGGTTCGCTGGCCCATCATTGGAGTTCTTGTGGAGATACTGCGCGGTAACGCAACGATCTGGCGTAAGGACCGAAAGAAACTAACGATTTATTCACTGGTTACCGCGATGTGGGTAGGTTTTTTCAGCCTTCGCCTGGTCGTCCAAGTTCCGCTTTATCTAGCTGGAAGCGCTGAACTACTGGCAACCGCAAGAGTTGCCATGGGCCCACCGCTTTATGCGCTGGTTATCCTTGTGACCTGGCTGATACTTCGAGCCACGGTGCTTCGGGCCAGGTAAGTGGTAAATTTGATAGCTGGAGCTGATTTGCTCAAATACCTAGGAGTTATAGATGTCAAAGATTGACAGTTTCGGCGTAGGGCGCGATCTCTTGGTGGGAAACGAGTCTTACCGCATCTTCGACATCAGCAAGCTAGAAGCCAAGACCTTGCCTTACAGCCTAAAGATTCTTCTTGAGAACCTTCTTCGAACCGAAGACGGAGCCAACGTAACTTCTTCTCACATCCAATCCATTCTGGACTGGGACCCAAAGGCGGAACCGGACACCGAAATTCAGTTCACCCCAGCACGAGTAATCATGCAGGACTTTACTGGTGTGCCATGTGTAGTAGACCTGGCAACCATGCGCGAAGCCATGGTTGATCTCGGGGGAGACCCGAAGAAGATCAATCCACTCGCTCCAGCTGAGTTAGTTATCGATCACTCGGTTGTTATCGATGTCGCTGGTTCCGCGGACGCTTTTGAAAAGAACGTGGAATACGAGTATCAACGAAACGCTGAGCGCTATCAATTCCTTCGTTGGGGACAAATGGCCTTCGACGATTTCAAGGTTGTGCCACCTGGCACCGGAATCGTTCACCAGGTCAACATTGAGTACCTGGCTCGAACTGTGATGACCAGAAATGTTAATGGACAATTACTTGCCTATCCAGACTCCTGCGTTGGAACAGATTCTCACACCACAATGGTTAACGGCCTTGGAGTTTTAGGCTGGGGTGTTGGGGGAATCGAAGCCGAGGCTGCGATGCTTGGTCAGCCAGTTTCCATGCTGATTCCAAAAGTCGTTGGCTTCAAGCTCACGGGTCAGATCCCGATGGGAGCAACAGCCACTGATGTTGTGTTGACTATCACTCAGAAACTTCGCGAACACGGCGTAGTAGGTAAGTTCGTTGAATTCTATGGAGCAGGGGTAGCCTCAGTTCCTTTGGCTAACCGAGCAACAATTGGAAACATGAGCCCTGAGTTTGGTTCAACCGTGGCGATCTTCCCAATTGACGGAGTAACCCTTGACTACCTTCGCTTTACTGGCAGAAAGCAAGCCGAGATTGATCTTGTCGAGCAGTACAGCAAAGCGCAGGGACTGTGGCACGATCCTTCGATCGAACCTCGCTACAGTGAATATCTAGAGCTGGACCTTTCAACCGTTGTTCCATCCATAGCTGGGCCTAAGCGTCCCCAGGATCGAATCGAATTGTCCAAGTCAAAGAATCAGTTCGCGAAAGACATCCTTACCTACTCCTCAAAAGCTTCTAAGCCAGCAAAGGTAGCTGGAAAAGATTTCTCGATGGATAACGGTCACGTGAGCATTGCTTCGATAACCTCTTGCACCAACACCTCAAACCCCTCTGTGATGATGGCTGCGGGGCTGCTTGCAAGAAAAGCTGTCGCAAAGGGTCTGAAGGCAAAGCCATGGGTCAAGACATCCTTAGCTCCTGGATCAAAGGTTGTTACCGACTACTACGACAAGGCCGGATTGACTAAAGATCTAGACGCTTTAGGTTTCCAACTAGTTGGTTACGGGTGCACCACGTGCATCGGAAACTCTGGACCTCTTGATGAGGAAATCTCCGCAGCAGTGAACGAAAACGATTTAGCTGTTACCGCGGTGCTTTCTGGAAATAGAAATTTCGAGGGACGCATCAATCCAGATGTGAAAATGAATTACTTGGCTTCGCCGCCGCTAGTAATTGCTTACGCGCTTGCTGGAACAATGGATTTTGACTTTGAGAAAGATTCGCTTGGTGAAGACTCATCCGGGGACGATGTCTTCTTGAAAGACATTTGGCCGACTCCCGAGGAAGTGCAAAACACTATTGATTCGTCAATCAACTCGGATATGTTCACCACCCAGTATGCAGGCGTTTTCGATGGAGATAAGAGATGGCAATCCCTTGACACTCCAACAGGGGATACCTTTTCTTGGGACGCCAAGTCAACTTATGTTCGTAAGCCGCCATATTTTGATGGCATGAGCATGGAACCCGCTCCGGTAACCGACATTCAAAATGCTCGCGTGCTGGCGAAGCTGGGGGATTCAGTAACCACAGATCACATCAGCCCAGCCGGTTCCATAAAGGCAGATTCACCAGCTGGCAAATACTTGACTGAGCATGGAGTATCAAGGGTTGATTTCAATAGCTATGGATCACGCCGTGGAAATCACGAGGTAATGATTCGTGGGACATTTGCCAACATTCGTTTGCGCAATCAACTGCTTAATGATGTCGAGGGTGGTTACACCAGAGATTTCACAACAGCCCAGGGTGATCAGGCGTTCATCTATGACGCTTCAGAGAACTACCAGGCTGCTGGAACACCGCTAGTAATTCTTGGCGGAAAAGAATATGGTTCTGGATCCTCAAGAGACTGGGCCGCTAAGGGAACAAGTTTGCTCGGTGTTCGAGCAGTAATCACCCAAAGCTTCGAGCGCATCCACCGTAGCAACCTAATAGGAATGGGCGTTTTACCTTTGGAGTTCCCAGCCGGATCATCAGCTGACTCATTGGGTCTTGACGGAACTGAGATTTTTGACATTTCCGGAGTGGAGAAACTAAACGAGGGCATCACACCAAAGACTCTGAAGGTTGTTGCCAGGCCAAGTGAGCACTCCAAACCTGGAAAGCAAACTGTTGAGTTTGAGGCCACTTTGCGTATCGACACCCCTGGAGAAGCTGACTATTTCCGCCATGGCGGAATCTTGCAGTATGTGCTTCGATCGTTAGTAACGGCATAAAGGAAGTCGCACCAAAAATGAGCATTTTAGACAGGGTCAATGGACCAGAGGACCTGAAGGGTCTAAAGGACGCTGAGGTCATCGAACTTGCTTCGGACATTCGTGAATTCCTGATCTCCAAGGTTGCAAAAACCGGAGGTCACCTCGGTCCCAACTTGGGTGTTGTTGAAACGACCCTTGCTATCCACCGAACTTTCGATTCACCAAAAGACAGCATCATCTTTGATACCGGGCACCAGTCTTACGTTCACAAGTTGCTCACTGGAAGAAAAAACTTTGACAACCTGCGATCCAAGGATGGCCTAGCCGGCTACCCACAGCGCTCTGAGTCTGTCCACGACATCGTTGAAAGCTCTCATGCTTCATCTTCCATTTCTTGGGGTGACGGAATCGCAAAGGCCTATCGTCTTACCAAGCAGGACGATCGTTATGTGATTGTTGTTGTTGGAGACGGTGCTCTCACTGGGGGAATGACCTGGGAAGCACTAAACAACATCAGCGACGATAACGACCGCAAGCTTGTGATTGTTGTGAACGACAACGGCAGATCCTACGCGCCAACTATCGGCGGTTTGGCAAGGTATCTAAACGGCATTCGGACCGAGCGTATTTATCGCAGGCTCTACAGACTCAGTCGTAAGGTTTTCTACAAGTTCGGTATGCCAGGAAGAATGGCCTACTCGACATTGCGCGGCGCAGCTAAGGGATTACTTGGCACCTTCGCACCGAAGGGAATCTTTCCAAATCTTGATTTGAAGTACATTGGTCCAGTAAACGGTCACGACATGAACGCCATGGAGGAAGCTCTCAAGCAGGCAAAAAAGTATGCCAATCCAGTTATCGTTCACGCAATTACTCAAAAAGGTAAAGGTTACGAGCCGGCTGTTAGCGATGAAGCAGATCAGTTCCACGCTGTCGGTCAAATTGACCCAAACACCGGAAAGGCCGTTGGAGATTCTGGAAAGCAGAGTTGGACCGGTGTTTTCGCAGACGAAATGGTGGAGATTTCAAAAAACAAGCCCAACGTAATTGGAATTACTGCAGCGATGCTCATTCCCGTGGGTCTTCACAAATTCGCACAGAAATACCCTGAGCGAGTATTCGATGTTGGAATCGCCGAGCAGCACGCAGTAACTTCAGCGGCCGGTATGGCCTTTGGTGGATTACATCCTGTTGTGGCTGTCTACGCCACTTTCATGGGTCGGGCGTTTGATCAGGTTTTGATGGATGTTGCTTTGCACAAGGCAGGGGTCACCTTCGTGTTGGACCGTGCTGGTGTAACTGGTCCTGATGGCGCTAGCCATCACGGAATGTGGGATCTGGCCATGCTTCAGATTGTGCCTGGTATCCGAATTGCATCACCTAGAGATGGCAAGAGGCTTATTGAAGAGCTGAATGAAGCCATCGAAGTTTCCGACGCACCTACTGTTATCAGATTTCCGAAGGGATCTGTTTCCCAAGAGATAGAAGCAGTAAGGCGACTAGACGACGGCGTTGATGTGCTTATGGAGAGCCCAGCCAAAGACGTGCTGATTTTGACCGTTGGTTCAATGGCGCACATGGGTCTACAAGTTGCCAAGATGCTTGCAGACCAGGGAATCGGTGCAACGGTAATTGACCCGCGTTGGGTGATTCCAGTTCCTGAGTCAGTAGTTAACCTCGCGAGCAAGCACAGGCTTGTTGTCACAATCGAAGATGGAATTCGAGTTGGTGGTATTGGTACCAGGGTGCGTCAGGATCTTCGCGCAGCTCAGGTTGATACGGCCCTTAGCGAAATCGGATTACCGGATGAGTTCCTGGAGCATGCGTCAAGAGATGAAATCCTGGACCGGGTTGGTCTAAATGCACAAGACATTTCCAGAGAGATTGTGGCTCAAGTGCTTGGTGCGAGAGTGCCACACGCTAGGGCTATTCCTGAGGACTCTGTAGTTTCTGATCAGGCTCGTCTAGCCGAGTAATTGAATCCAGTATTGCTTCTGCCGTTAGATCAACCTGCCACATCCTCGCACCAAATCCCATAAGAGCTTGTCTAACATTTTCAAGAGTTGCGGGTTCTGGCGGCGCAAAACAGACTTGGCGCAAATAATCTGGAGTGAGTAAGTTCTCTAGCGGCAGGTTTGAGCTCTCGCTAATTTTTATCAAAGCATTCTTTGCGTGACGCAAACGTCGATCAGCCTCTGGGTACTTAGCCGCCCAGTTGCGATGGCTTGGAATCCCTTCAGTTTTTTCAGCTCTGATGGCGGGCAGGACAGTAGCTTTGAGTGCTGCTTGCAGCGCTTCCCACCATAGATCCAGATAACTTCTTGAAGCCCGACCAGTAAAACTTCTAAGTGATGCCAGCTCTGGTCTAGTTCGAGGTTTTGTAACCGCGACGGCCAGAATGGCTGAATCGGGAACCAATCTTCCGGGTGAGACGTCCATCTTGATTGCGAGATCTTCTCGTGCCAACCAAAGTTGCCTTGCGATCTCCAAGGACAACTGATCCGAGATTTTACTGAGTCCGGATATTCCCCGCCAGCGATCTTGCTTGGCTGGCTTTTGCTTGAATGAAAGCAGGTTGTCAAACTCCTGGTCCGCCCAGTCGGATTTACCTTGTTCCTCTAATAAGACAGTGAGGCTTGCTCGAAGCTCATGAAGGAGCTCAACGTCGAGGGCTGCATAGTTCAACCAACTCTCCGGTAGTGGCCTCGTGCTCCAATCAGCGGCGGAATGCTCCTTTGCCAGTGCTATGCCAAGAAGTGATTCAACTAACGAGCCGAGACCAACTCTTGGCTGGCCTGTGAGTCGCCCCGCTAACTCAGTGTCGAAGATGGCTTTGGGGTGCAATCGCAGCTCTTGAAGGCACGGTATGTCCTGAGTTGCCGCGTGAAGTATCCACTCTCGAGCGCCTAGAAAGTTTCGAAGCTCAGAAAACTCTTTGGAATCGACCAGAGCGGAATCTGTTGTCGGGTCAACTAAGAAAATGTCAGAATTTTCGGTCTTTAGCTGAACAAGGTAAGCACGCTGAGAATACTTAAAACCGGAGGCTCTTTCCGCATCGACGGCTACGGGTCCTTGGGTTTTTGTAAGAAGTTCAAGTGCGGTAGCTAGCTGTTGGGGGTTTTCAATCAGGTGATATTTCGTTCTTGGTGCTGCAAGTTTTTCGAGAGGCAGCGAAGGGGTATCTAGTAGGTCTGGATCTTCTGCAGCCAAGTTAGATTCTGCTTATTCCTGATTCCGGGGGCAATCCAGACATCATGCATAAAAGATCCTGCCAAGCTTCTAGGTGAGCTGCGAAATTGGAGTCAGTGGGTGACCAAGATGCCCTAAGTTCTAACTCGGCATGGTCACTTTGACCAGACATGGATCCATATCCCTGGGAGATAATCCTTGTGATTGTTCCTGCCTGAAGGGTGTAACCGGCGCCACGAGCCTTTAGCGAGTCTTCCAACCAGGCCCAGCAAACGTCTGTGATCAGTTCATCCTGACCAATGTCGGTTTCAAGTGGAGACTTGGCGAAGCAGATGATGCGAAAGTTTCCACCCCAACCCTCCTGAGGTGTATCGGAGTTGAGCAGAACAAATCTTCCTGTGCCAGCGTCAGCTTGAGCGGCGTGGGACTCTGCGCCAACGTGGGCTGCCAATGCCAGTGAGTGTCTGGCAAGTTTCTCAGGGGAGGGAATCTCTGTGACGTTCAGATCGGATCTAATGTCTGCCTGGCGCAACGACATGACAGCTAGCTGAAAATCAGCAGCCGTATCGGTCACATCCGCGATCTCAAGCATTTTCTCCAGCATAAGAGCCCTCTGGAAATTTACGTGCTTGCCACGCCGTTAGTAGCTCCAGAGGGCGAATGTTGCGTCATCAGATTCTGCGAGAGACACAAGTGAACCTGATTGGCTAAAAGGATTCAGCGGCCGCTTTAGCTGATCTATCGCAAGTCTTGGAGTGACTGTGATTGCGGATTGTGCGACTTGGGTGGTTGCGAAGCACAATCTCGTCAGGGTTGGCCCTGCCTCAAGTAGCAAAGAGCTGAACTTCATTTGGTTAGCCCAAGCCAATAGGGCAACAAAAGGCTGGGCTGGGTCGATAGTGACATGTTCAATATGAAAATCACTCGCGCTAGTTGGAGCGCTGGGACTGAATAGAGTCACTTGACTTTTGGAGCTTGCTGCTGGAATCGACTGAAAGTTCCCAGAGACTGAAACAATCGCAAGGTGCGCTGACGAGAGCTTCCTGTACTGCTCCTTACGGGCAGTTGTAGCGTCCACGATAACAAGGTCAGCTTGTTTTCTAAGTGCCAGCAAGAGTGCCAGATCTTCCTTGGTGGATATACCCCGAGACGATCCCGATTCATCGAAGAAGCTGCCGCTAACACTGACGACATGGTTAGTGCGTATCCCACGCCAACTACCGTAGCTTTGGGCGAGCTCAGCTACATTAGTGACTTGACTTGAAAGCGCGAGCCCAGAGAGCGCTGAAATCATTGACCTGATTTTTCCCGAAGTTGCCGCTTGATGCGCGAGAGGATACCTATCATCCCGCGGAGCCTCAATGGGGAAACAACTTTCTGAAGCGATAGCTTGGATGGAAAGTCAATGTCGAAATCTAGCGCCTCCTGTACGCTCAGCCCATCGATGACACTAAAAAGCAAGCTGGCAAATCCTCTTGTTGTGGGTGCTTCCGGGGGAGCGCTGAAAAACAATCTTGTTAAGTTGTTTTCGTCAATCTCCACAAATAAGAAAATGGGAGATTGACACTCCTCGACTCTTTCGAGTAGCTCTGGGTGATCGGCGTAGCGATCAGGTAACAAAGGTAAAGCTTCTGAGAACTCCAGCAACAAATCCAGCCGTTCAGACTCTCTGATTGAGGCGAAGTCCTCAATCAGGGTTTCTGGAAGTTCTAGTGTTGCCAATTAGACCAGCTGAGGTACCGGGCCAGGTTCGCTACCTAATGCAATAGGTGCTTTCACAAGAGAACCCCATTCGCTCCAAGAGCCGTCGTAGTTTCTAACAGTTTCAATACCGAGTAGGTACTTCAAGACAAACCAGGTGTGTGATGAACGCTCGCCGATTCTGCAATAAGCAATTACATCGGAGTGGCCGTCTAGCTTGGCACCTTTCAGATAAACCTCTTCCAATCCAGCAAGGTCTTTGAAGCTCTGATCCTCGTTGCAGGCTTTGGACCAGGGGACTGAGGCTGCAGAAGGAATATGTCCTGCTCGAGATGCGCCCTCGTCTGGGTAGCCAGGAGCAGTTAAACGCTCACCGGCATATTCTTCTGGCGAGCGAACATCAATCAGCGGCTTCCCAAAGTGAGAAACAACATCATCGCGGAGAGCGCGAAGCGTGCTGTCGTCTCTTTGAATAACCGGGTAATTGGAAGCTACAGCCTTTGTCTCGTCCTTGGTTAGTTCCCTGCCTTCGGCAGTCCATTTATCTCGTCCGCCATCTAGCAGTCGAACATCTTCATGACCAAAGAGCTTAAATACCCAAAGAGCGTAGGCAGCCCACCAGTTACTCTTGTCGCCATACAAAACGATCGTGTCTTCACGGTTGATTCCAAGTCTTGAAAAAACCTTGGAGAACCCTTCACCATCGATGTAGTCGCGGGTTACTGGGTCGTTTAGGTCGGTGTGCCAGTCGATTTTCAGGGCTGTTGGGATGTGACCGGTTTGGTAAAGCAAAACGTCCTCATCGGACTCGAGCAAAACAAGACCAGGCTTGCCCAGATTCTCTTCGAGCCATTTAGTGCTCACAAGAGCTGATGGGTCTGCGTATTGTCTAAACTTCTCGGAACTGTCAATGTCGATTGGCAAAGTTATCTCCTTGTAGACTTGGGGATTCAATTGATCCTCATGTAGGCGGTGCTATTGTCAACCAATTCAGGAACAATTTGTTCCCTGGTTGAAATTCAACCCAACCCCACCCTTGGGGAGGTCTTGAATCAACTGGTTCCTCCCAGAGAGTTTACCAAGGCGCGCTTCGATAACTATCTGCCAAATTCCGACTTCCCTTCTCAGGCCTCGGCCCTCGCTTCAGCCAGGGCTTTCGTAAAACCAGGCGTGATGAAGTCACTGTTTTCCAAGGGGAAAGCTCCTGCATACTCAGGCATTTACCTAGACGGTGGTTTTGGGGTTGGAAAAACACATCTCTTGGCCGCAATCTGGCATGAGTTTGCGGGGAAGAAGGCATTTGGAAGCTTCTTGGCCTACACCAGCTTGATAGGCCTTCTCGGTTTTGCCGACGCGCTGAAGCACCTTAGTCAGTACCAACTGATCTGCATAGACGAGTTTGAGCTTGATGATCCAGGCGACACAATGTTGATGTCCAGGCTATTGTCCGAGCTTGGCTCAAAAGGCATTCGATTTGCAGCAACATCGAACACCCCGCCAAATGCTCTGGGAGAGGGAAGGTTTGCTGCAGAGAACTTTGCAAGGGAAATATCAGCCATGGCCGATAGATTCCAAATTGTGAGCGTTGATGGTGATGATTATCGCCATCGACCAATCGATGGCCACACCGCTGCCTTATCTGATTCAGAGATTGAGAAACTAGTTTCAGACTCACTCGCCAAGGGTAAAAACGTGTCCCGTGACGACTTTTCCAAATTGCTTCAGCACCTAGCCAAGGTGCATCCATCAAAATTTCTCAAGCTGATCGAGTCAATCGACGTTTTGATTTTGACTTCCGCACACAAGCTAACTGACCAGTCCGCAGCGCTTAGATTCGTTTCATTCGTCGACAGGCTCTATGAGTCAAGGATAGCGATCGCGTCAACCGGTATTGGTCTAACAGAAGTGTTCTCAGATGAGCACATTGCCGGCGGTTACCGAAAAAAGTACCTTCGGGCTATTTCGCGGATCGGGTCTTTGACCGAGCTGGCTTAGCTTTCTTTTTCTTCTTTGACAGGTGCCACCTGGCTCGAAACCATAAAGCCGCCCCACCGAGCGACATTGCAACAAACGAGCCAAGCAAAACACCAAGAGTTGCCTGAGCATAGAGCTCTCGATCATCAATGAATGCGAGATGCGCAATCAGAAGCGAAACCGTGAATCCAATTCCAGCCAACAGCCCCAGTGGAATGAAATCAAGCACTGTTAAGGGAAGACGATCTTTTTGTGCTAAAAGCCTGTTGGCGATAACTGCCGCTATAGAAATTCCAACGACTTTACCAACCGCAAGACCAAAGAAGATTCCAGAGAAGACCGGCTGCGAATCCCCAGCCATTGTCGGCATTACAACAGCAACTGCCGTGAATGCAAAAACCGGAAGAATAAAGAAATTAGTTGCCGGTTGAATCTTGTTCATGACAGTGTGTGCTCTGACAGCGGGAATCAAGATTCCTAAGATCACACCGGCAACGGTTGCATGCACACCGCTTTGGTAGACCGTGTACCAAAGGACCAAGCCAAACATTGCCCTGACAAGCCACTTGTTTGCATACTTTGAGGTTTCTGCAAATCTAAAAACTGCCGCTACCAATGCGCTGGCAAGTAACCAGACGGGTTCCAATTTTGTTGTGTAGAAAAATGCAATGATGCTAATAGCAATAAGGTCATCAAAAATTGCCAACGCTAGAAGAAAAATACGCGCTGCGGAGGGCATGCCTCTGCCAAATATTGCAAGCACTCCGAGCGCAAAGGCAATGTCGGTCGCTGAAGGAATAGGCCATCCGACGATTCCATCGGTGCCCCAGTTTAGATAAGCGTATATCGCGGAAGGTACGATCACTCCGGCCAAAGCGGCAATGACGGGAACCATGGCTTTCTTTGGAGAGGAAAGGGCTCCAGATTTGAGCTCGTACTTGAGCTCCAAGCCCGCCACAAAGAAAAACACAGCAAGGAACAAGTCCGAAACTACGTGGGCAACGGTGATCTGGATTCCGATCGGTTCTAGATCTAGTTTGAGGGCAAGGGTGTCAAGTAGAGGCCCCCCAAAAGGCGAGTTTGCCAAAACCAGCCCAATCATCGCGGCGGTCATCATGATGATGGCGGCGTTGCGCTCGGATTTCATAATTCAAAAATACCTCATTTACGAAACAAGATGTTCATCTCGCATTGAACTTCGTAACATTCTGGAAATCCAGGAAGCAACTTGTTGAAACCTTGAGGCGCCAGCATCTAGCTAACAGTTTGCATTCACGTTCTTTCGAGAAAGGCCCCAAATGGATCAAGGAAACACCGCATTCGTTCTGTTCTCAGCTGCATTAGTTCTGCTCATGACTCCAGGACTTGCATTCTTCTATGGTGGGCTCGTAAAGGCGAAGTCAGTGGTGAGCATGATTATGCTCTCTTTCGGTTCACTGGCTCTGATAGCTGTTTTGTGGGTGCTCTATGGCTACGCGATCACCTTTGCGGATGTAGGGGACACGGGGTGGATAGGTATTCCACACATCATAGGAATCGACACCAGCTCGCTTGGCCTGAGCGCTCAGGTCACAGAGTCAGCAAATCCAGTAGGAGCTTTTCCGGAACTTGCATTCGTTAGTTTTCAGGCGACATTTGCCATAATTACGGTCGCCCTGATTTCGGGCGCAATTGCCGACCGTGCAAAGTTTGGGGCCTGGATGGTTTTCGCGGGCCTCTGGGCAACATTGGTCTATTTCCCAGTTGCTGGTTGGGTATTCAACTTCACTCCTGAAGATGATGGTGGCTGGATTGTTGACAAGCTGGGCGCCATTGATTTTGCTGGAGGAACGGCGGTTCACATTAACGCCGGAGCTGCAGCTTTGGCGCTAGCCATAGTTTTAGGAAAACGCTTTGGTTTCTCCAAGGGGATAACTCAGCCACACAACGTGCCACTAACCCTGATTGGCGCATCACTACTTTGGTTCGGGTGGTTTGGCTTCAATGCCGGATCGCAGTTGGCTGCGGATGGAATAGCATCCCTAGTTGTTATCAACACCATTGCTGCCCCTGCAGCCGCGATGCTTGGCTGGATATCAATCGAGAAAATTCGTCACGGCAAAGGAACATCGATTGGAGCTGCCTCCGGTGCGATTGCCGGACTAGTTGCCATCACTCCGGCTTGTGCGTCGATTGAACCAGTTTGGGCAATAGTTCTGGGGTTAGTTGCCGGGTCGCTGTGTGCTTTGGCAGTTGATTTGAAGTTTAGATTCGGATTCGATGATTCTCTCGACGTTGTGGGGATCCACCTTGTTGGCGGTGTCATTGGAACGCTGTTTATTGGCCTGGTCGGCGCTGATGTTGGATTGTTCTTTGGCTTCGGATTCGATCAACTGATTGCACAAGCGTTAGGCGCGGCCGCAGTATTTGGTTACAGCTTCGTAGTGGCCCTTGGAATTGGTTACGCAATCGAAAAGACTATGGGTTTCAGGGTCCAAGCCGATGCTGAGCTAGCCGGAATTGACACCTCGGTTCATGGCGAAGAGGCTTACTCATTCGGAAGCGACCGACAGAATTAGCTGACGGATCTTTGCCCTGTAGGGCCTAGGCTCGCATCTGGGCTACTGGCAGCTAGCTTGGATTTGGGTTAGAGTAGCCAAGCAACCTAGGTTGCACGCGGATGTGGCTCAGTGGTAGAGCATCACCTTGCCAAGGTGAGGGTCGCGAGTTCGAATCTCGTCATCCGCTCGCAGTGGCCATGAGCTACGCATCGGTGGAGTGGCCGAGAGGCTAGGCAGCGGCCTGCAAAGCCGTCTACACGGGTTCGAATCCCGTCTTCACCTCGAATTACCCGGGCGATTGGCGCAGTGGTAGCGCGCTTCCCTGACACGGAAGAGGTCACTGGTTCGAACCCAGTATCGCCCACGAGAATGTATCGAGGTTTCAAAGAAGGAAAGTAAGTGCCAACAACCAGGCAGTACGACTTGATCCTCGTGGGTGGCGGGATTATGAGCGCCACCTTGGCAGTGTTGCTTCGTCAGGCAAATCCTGATATCAAAATGATTGTTCTGGAACGTCTAGACAAAGTTTCTTTGGAATCATCTAATGCCTGGAACAATGCAGGAACCGGACACGCTGCGCTTTGTGAACTGAATTACATGCCCGATGATCGACCTGGAAATCTGCCATCAGCAGAGAAGGCAATATCTATAAACCAGCAATTTCAGGAGTCAAGAGAGTTCTGGTCCAGCTTGGTTCAAGATGGCGTCCTTCAAGATCCAGAAACATTTATTCACTCGGTTCCACACATGACATTTGTTCAAGGCAGTAAGGATGTCGATTACCTAGAGCGCCGTTACAAGGCCCTCAAAGACCAACCGCTTTTCGCAGGAATAGAGTTCTCTAAAGATTTTGAACAGATTGCCAAATGGGCACCTCTAATGATCGAAGGTCGCCCATCGTCTGAAATTGCTGCAACCAGAATCGAACAGGGAACAGATGTCGATTACGGTGCGCTTACCGAGCAACTTTATGCATGGCTCCAAACCAAAAACGTCGAAGTGTTGACAAGCCACGAGGTGCGCTTCCTTCGGAAAAAGCAGGGCCTGTGGCAAATAACTGGAAAGAACGCGACTTCAAGATTTGATTTCACCGCACCTCGAGTCTTTGTGGGGGCTGGGGGATGGGCACTAAAGCTTTTGCAGAAGGCCAAAATCAAAGAGATAAATGGCTACGGCACTTTTCCAGTTAGTGGACACTTTTTCAAGACAGAGAATCCTGAGCTTGTTGCAAGGCATCAGGCAAAGGTTTATTCACAAGCCGCAGTCGGTGCCCCTCCAATGTCTGTTCCTCACCTAGACACCAGAGTCATTGATGGTAGAACCTCATTACTGTTTGGGCCCTTCGCAGGTTTGAATCTTAAGTTTCTAAAAAATGGCTCCTGGCTCGATCTGCCGGCGTCAATTCGGTTGGGGAACATCGTTTCTTACCTATCTGTTGCCCTCAAGAACTTCCCATTGGTTATCTACTTGGTCAAAGAGATTTTCAAATCCTCCAAACAAAAGCTTGAAAGCCTCAGAGAGTTTGTTCCAAACGCCCAAGCTGAGGACTGGCAACTTTATGAAGCCGGACAAAGAGCACAGGTAATTAAGCCGGTAAATGGCTCAGGCGTGTTGCAGTTTGGGACTGAAGTAATCAGCTCAGCCGATGGATCCATCGCAGGCCTACTTGGAGCTTCTCCTGGTGCTTCGGTAGCAACCAGAGTAATGCTTGATGTTGCCACGAGAATGTTTCCAGAAAGCCAGAACAGTTGGATGAAAGATATTGCAAAGTCGGTACCAAGCTACGGTTTGAAGCTAAACGATGACCCATCCAAAGCGCGTGAATCTCTTGCTGCAACAGCAAGGACTCTAAAGCTGAAGGCTTAGGCCACCGCTACACCAAGTAGCGTTCCAACTCCGTACGCCGCCGCCATTGTCACAAGCGAGACAGCAACGTTTCGAAGAACCGGGCGAAGCGGCTTTGCTCCTCCGATAATCGCGGCGACATATCCAGTGATTGCCAGAGAAAGCACAACGGAAACTATCGTCGCTGCTTCCCGATAATCTGTCCACGGTCCAGTAATGGCAACGATTGGTAGCACAGATCCGAGTGCAAATGAGAAAAAAGACGCTACAGCCGCAGCCATCGGAGATACGTGGTCGTCCTTTGCAAACTTTCGCTTGCTTCCTTCGCGCTTCAAGCGAGCTGCAATTTCACTGTCGCGCTGGGCACTAACGGAAGCGTACTCACCGCCAGCCATCGAAATTGAACCGGCAACTAGAGCCGCAACTCCAGCTATGAGAATTGCACCATTGTCTGTTGTGGCTCCTGCCACACCCATAACAAGTCCTGCAGTAGAAACGATGCCATCGTTTGCGCCAAGCACCGCCGCCCTTAGCCAATTGAGCTTTTTGGCGAGCTCTTTACTGATTACTTGAGGTTGGGAGGTTTCCATTTTGCTTCTTCCAAGGCTTATCTTGACTCGTAATGCTACCAAGGCGATAGCCACTAGCTGGTTAGGATTGACCATAGTCGCATGCCAGATTGGAAGATTCAGTTGGAACAGCAGATATCCATCGTTGTAGATGGCGTAAAACAGCAGGTAAAGCTTGGTAGTACAGGCTTTGAGCTGTTTGCCGACAAGACTGTTGTTGCAATGCGCGTTTCGGGTGAGCTTAGAGATCTCGCTCACATTGTTTTGGATGAAGACTCGGTCGAGGCAGTAAGCATCTCGTCCCCAGATGGATTGAGCATTCTTAGACACTCAACCGCTCATGTACTGGCACAAGCAGTTCAGAACATAAACCCTCAGGCCAAATTGGGTATTGGCCCGCCCATTGCTGACGGCTTTTACTATGACTTTGATGTTGCTGAGCCTTTTACTCCGGAGGGTCTAAAAGTTATCGAAAAAGAGATGGAGCGGATTATTCGCTCTGGGCAACGTTTTGTGAGAAAAGTGGTTTCAGAAGACGAGGCCCGTAACCAGTTATCCGCCGAGCCTTACAAGCTGGAACTAATTTCACTCAAAGGATCCAGCGACTTAGCCGAAGGCTCAGCCGAAGTGGGTGCAGGCGAGTTAACGATCTATCACAACACCGAAGCAAAATCTGGTGAAACCATTTGGAAGGATCTCTGCCGAGGTCCGCACCTACCGAACACTCGCATGATTGGCAATGGGTTTAGTCTGACAAGGCTTGCCGCCGCTTACTGGCGCGGGAATGAGAAGAACAAGCAGCTGCAAAGAATTTATGGAACTGCTTGGGCTTCTAAGGACGAACTCAAGGCGCACCTTGAAAGACTGGAAGAAGCGGCCAAGCGAGATCACCGTCGCCTAGGTCAAGAGCTCGACTTATTTTCCTTTCCGGAGGAAATTGGATCAGGCTTGGCGGTTTTCCACCCTAGAGGTGGAACTATTCGCCGCGTTATGGAGGACTATTCAAGAAGGCGTCACGAGGAAGCTGGATATGATTTTGTCTATTCACCGCACATAACAAAATCAAACCTGTTTGAAACTTCCGGTCACCTGGCTTGGTATTCGGAAGGCATGTTCCCTCCAATGAAGCTTGATGACGAAGTCGACGAGAATGGCATTGTTCGGAAGCAAGGCCAGGACTACTACCTGAAGCCAATGAACTGCCCATTCCACATTTTGATTTACAAGTCTCAGGCTCGCTCCTACCGCGACTTGCCGCTTCGAATGTTTGAGTTCGGTTCGGTGTATCGTTACGAAAAATCAGGCGTTGTCCACGGTCTCACTAGGGTTCGCGGAATGACTCAAGACGATGCTCACCTTTTTGTGACTTTAGAGGATATGGAGTCAGAGCTCACATCGGTATTGAATTTTGTGCTTGACCTCCTTCGCGACTATGGCCTTACTGATTTCTATCTTGAGTTGTCTACTCGCGATCCAGATAACGAAAAGTTTGTTGGAAATGATGACCTCTGGGAGAAGGCAACTTCAACTCTGGCCAAGGTGGCAACCGACTCCGGTTTGGAATTGGTTCCTGATCCAGGCGGAGCTGCATTCTATGGACCAAAGATTTCTGTGCAGGCACGCGACGCAATCGGCAGAACTTGGCAGATGTCAACTATCCAGCTTGACTTCAACTTGCCAGAAAGATTTGAAATTGAGTACACGGCAAATGATGGGATAAAGAAAAGACCAGTAATGATTCATCGAGCTCTTTTTGGCTCGATCGAAAGATTCTTTGCCGTTCTTACCGAGCACTACGCCGGACACTTCCCTCCATGGCTTGCTCCGGTTCAGGTGATGGGTATTCCAGTGGCCGATGAGTTTGCGCCATATCTTTCAGACGTCATCACACGACTTAAATCTCATGGCGTTAGAGCAGAAATTGACCTAAGTGATGATCGGATGCAAAAGAAGATTCGCAATCACACCAAAGACAAGGTTCCATTCCAATTAATTGCCGGTGCTGATGATCAGCAAGCCAACTCCGTTAGCTTCCGCTACCGATCAGGTGAACAGGTGAACGGGGTTGCGGTTGATTCTGCTGTTGCGCTTATTCTCGACGCTATCGAGTCAAAGAAGCAGGTTTAGTTGAACAATCCGGAGTTTCTGCCAGGCGTGCCAGATAACTATCAAAGGCTTTGGACTCCGCATCGCTTGGTTTATATTCAAAACGGCCAGCAGCCCAAGAAGGAAGAGTGCCCGTTTTGCCTCGCGCCGCAAGGTTCAGACGAGGACGGGCTAATAGTTTTTAGAGGGGAAACCTGCTTCGTTCTTCTGAACCTGTTTCCCTACAATTCCGGCCACTTGCTTGTCTGCACCTATCGACACTTTGCGTCCTATGAGGACACAACTCTTGAAGAGGCAGCGGAGATGGCAGCTTTAAGCAAGCGCGGCATGGAGGTCCTTCGAAAAGTTTCTAAGGCTCAGGGCTTCAACCTTGGTATGAACCAGGGGGAGCTGGCTGGGGCGGGGATTGCAGAGCACCTGCACCAGCACATAGTCCCACGCTGGAGTAATGACTCCAATTTCTTTCCAATAATCGCCCAAACCAAGGCGATGCCAAGGCTGCTTGGTGAAGTTCGAGCCGAGATTCAAAAGGCTTGGTTGGATAACTAAATGCCCATTTTGGCGGGTTAGAATATCCGAATGAACCCTTCAAAAAATGAATCGACACCACTAGTTAAGCGCGGCCTGGCAGAAATGCTTAAGGGTGGCGTGATCATGGATGTTGTGAACGCAGAACAAGCCAAGATTGCCGAGGATGCTGGTGCGGTAGCAGTTATGGCACTAGAGCGTGTTCCAGCAGACATCCGAGCGCAGGGTGGTGTTGCAAGAATGAGCGATCCAGAGCTGATCGAGCAAATTATTGCAACTGTTTCAATTCCAGTTATGGCGAAGGCTCGCATCGGTCACTTTGTTGAAGCCCAGGTTCTAGAGTCATTGAAGGTCGACTACATCGATGAGTCTGAGGTACTTTCTCCAGCGGACTATGTAAACCACATTGACAAATGGAAGTTTGACGTCCCATTTGTTTGCGGAGCAACCAACTTAGGAGAAGCTCTCCGAAGAATTACTGAAGGCGCCGCAATGATTCGCTCTAAGGGTGAAGCGGGCACCGGAGATGTCTCCGAAGCCACCAAGCACATCAGAACCATTTTGGGTGAAATCAATGTGCTTGCATCAAAGACAGAGGACGAACTTTACGTGGCAGCTAAGGAGCTACAGGCTCCATACGATCTTGTTCGTGAGGTTGCAAGAACTAAGAAGCTTCCTGTTGTTTTGTTTGTTGCAGGTGGTGTTGCCACTCCAGCTGACGCTGCAATGATGATGCAACTTGGTGCTGACGGAGTCTTCGTTGGCTCTGGCGTTTTCAAGTCGGGAGAACCTGCTAAGCGTGCGGCTGCAATTGTTAAAGCAGTAGCGGCATTCAACGATGCGTCAGTAATTGCAGAGGCCTCTAGAGGTCTTGGTGAAGCTATGGTTGGAATCAACGTGAAAGATCTTCCAGCACCTCATCGACTTTCGGAGCGCGGTTGGTAATTGCGTATCGGAGTACTAGCTCTTCAAGGTGACGTAAGAGAGCACATTCAAACGCTCACCAAACTAGCTTGTGACACCGTGGAGGTGCGCAAGAGCTCCGACCTAAAAGACATCTCGGGATTGATTTTGCCTGGCGGAGAGTCGACAACAATTTCGAAACTCATGGACATCTTCTCCCTAAGGGAACCAATTCTGGAATTCATTGGATCCGGCAAGGCAATTTTCGGGACCTGCGCTGGAATGATCACTTTGGCAAGCGAGGTGCTGGACAGCGCCTCTGGCCAGCGCAGTCTCGGTGTAATGGACATTTCGGTGCGCAGGAACGCCTTCGGCTCTCAGCTCGATTCGTTTGAGCAAGAAATCGATTTTGATGGTTCGAAATTGAACGTAGCTTTCATCAGGGCCCCAATCGTAGAAAGGGTGGGGGAGTCTGTCCAGGTCCTCTCGAAGCTTAGCGACGGGAGGGTGGTTGCAGTTAGGCAACAAAACATGCTGGCTACTTCCTTTCACCCAGAGATCACGGGTGAGACCTTTGTGCACGAGTACTTTCTGAAGATGGCAAGTTCACCCCAATAGTTCTGATTTAGAATTCATAGCGTAAGTACTCAAGGAGCATAATGTCCGGTCATTCCAAGTGGGCCACCACCAAGCACAAAAAGGCGATCATCGATTCGCGCCGTGCGAAGCTCTTCGCCAAGCTGATCAAGAACATTGAGGTCGCGGCTCGAATCGGCGGTCCTGACATGGATGGAAACCCAACTCTTTATGACGCTGTCCAGAAAGGCCGCAAGAGCTCGTTGCCAAACGACAACATTGAGCGCGCTATCAAGCGTGGGTCCGGTCAAGACGCCGATGCTGTTGAATACCAGACAATCTTCTACGAGGGTTATGGTCCAAATGGAATTGCGATTCTAATCGAGTGCTTGACCGACAATAAAAATCGTGCCGCTGCGGATGTTCGATTAGCAGTTAGCCGTAACGGTGGAACGATGGCAGATCCAGGAAGTGTTTCCTATCTGTTTAGTCGTAAGGGTGTTATAACTATTGAGCGCTCGGATTCAGTCAGCGAGGATCAAATCCTAGAAGCTGGATTAGAACACGGCCTGGAAGACATTGAAACAAGGGAATCAAGTTTTGTGTTAACAACCGACCCTTCAGCGATGGTTTCAGTTAGATCGGCTCTACAAACCGCAGGCTTGGACTACGACAGCGCGGATGTTGAGTTCGTTCCAGCCGCTTCGATCCAGGTAGATGTCGAAACCGCACGCACGGTAATCAAGCTAATAGAAGCACTTGAAGACTCGGACGAAGTCCAAAGCGTATATTCAAATTTTGATATGTCCCCAGATGTGCTAGCGGAGCTAGAAGCCTAAGCGTGACAAGAATCCTGGGAGTTGACCCTGGCCTAACTCGATGTGGTGTTGGCGTTATTGATTTAGGCAAGTCCCGCAAGACCAACTTGGTATTTGTGGGGGTAATTCAGTCTTTGAAAACAGCCGAGCTTGACTCGAGAATTGGCTCGATTGGAACCGAGCTCGAGGCTCTGATTTCCAAGTTCAAGCCTGATGTGATTGCGATTGAACGAGTCTTTTCACAGCAGAATCTTTCCTCAGTAATGGGCACTGCCCAAGTAGCCGGCGTTGCAATCTTCCTGGCTCACAAATACAAGATTCCGATAGCTATGCATACCCCCACCGAGGTGAAAGCCGCGGTAACTGGTTCTGGTCGCGCGGGCAAGGCTCAGGTTGGGGAAATGGTTTCAAAGCTTTTAGGCCTTGACGAGATTCCCAAGCCAGCAGATGCTGCTGATGCTCTCGCTATCGCTATCTGTCAGGGCTACAGAGGATCGAATAGCTCCACGACCTACACCAAGGCTCAGCAGAAGTGGCACTCCGCAGTGAAATCAGCAAGAGGCAAATCAATTCGCTAGTTAGGCTAAGTTCGTGATTGCCTCAGTGTCTGGAAAAGTGTTAGCAAGCACGCTTGGCGCAGTCACAGTAGAAGTTGGTGGGGTTGGACTAACCGTCAACACCACGAACCAGATCTCGTCGTCGATTGGCATCGGCAATCAAGTCACTTTGATGACCGTTCTAGTCGTGCGAGAGGATTCGCTCACACTTTATGGATTTTTAGATTCCATGGAGCTAGAAACCTTTGATTTGCTTCGTTCGGTTAACGGTGTTGGTCCAAAATCAGCGCTTTCAATACTTAGCTCGTTGACAGTGAATGAAGTAGCCGACGCGGTTGCTTCCGAATCGGACGCGGTATTCAAATCTGTAACCGGCGTTGGACCAAAAACCGCAAAGCTGATTACCCTCTCGCTGGCAGGGAAGCTCCCGTGGGGTTCAGCGAGCGCAGCTTCTAAGAGCTCCTCTCGCACGAGCGTAGACGCTTTGATTGGGCTTGGTTACACCGAGAAAGAGTCAACACAGGCGGTCAATAAAGTTTCCGGTGACGGTCTTTCTGATCAGCAAATCTTGAAGTTGGCTCTGCAGCAGCTTGCAAGGGGCGGCTCGAAGTGAACGACATACTGAGCCCCTCACCATCAGAGAGTGATTTGGCTTTTGAGTCCGCACTCAGACCAGCATCGCTTGCAGAGTTCATCGGACAAGATAACGTTTCGAAGCAACTCGGGTTGCTTCTAAAAGCTGCCTCACTTCAAAATCGTGCCCCCGATCACATTTTGCTAGCTGGACCTCCCGGTCTTGGTAAAACAACACTTGCGATGATCGTGGCTTCCGAGATTGGAGCCGGCCTTCGCGTCACCAGCGGACCGACCATTCAGCACGCAGGGGATTTGGCGGCAATTCTTTCCTCTCTTTCTTCGGGTGAGGTGCTGTTCATTGACGAGATCCATCGCATGGCAAGGCCAGCGGAAGAGCTTTTGTATCTAGCTATGGAAGATTTCCGTGTAGACGTGATGGTTGGAAAGGGAGTTGGAGCCTCTTCAATTTCTCTAGATCTTGAGCCGTTCACTTTGGTGGGCGCTACAACTAGATCAGGAATGCTTCCGAATCCCTTGCGAGACCGCTTTGGATACACAGCGAATCTCGAGTTCTACGGTCACGAGGACCTAGCTACCGTTCTGGCTCGAGCTGCCAAGCAGCTCGCTCTAGATGCTCACGAAGATGCAATTAGTCTCATTGCCAGCCGGTCTAGAGGAACACCGCGAGTTGCGAACCGCCTTCTTCGAAGAGTCAGAGATTTTGCTCTGGTTGATGGCGCTGGCTTTGTTTCAGCTGACGTTGCTCAAAGAGCACTCGAGCTTTACGAAGTTGATTCTCTAGGCTTGGATCGACTAGACAAGCAGATACTCGATGCTTTGATCGTGAAGTTCCAAGGCAAACCAGTAGGACTGTCGACCCTTGCCGTGGCCATAGGGGAAGAGCCTGACACCATCGAATCCGTTGTTGAACCCTATTTACTGCGGGAAGGTCTGATTCAAAGAACCACTAAGGGTCGCCAGGCGACCTCTTTGGCCTACAGGCATCTGGGAGCCAGTGAACCCAGTTAGCTGACCTTCGTGGGGTTCAGTTATAATTAGGGACGCGCAAAAGCGCGTCTTTTTGACGTTAGGCCCTCATGTCGGACACCTTATTTTTCTTCCTTGCCCTGACCTTCTTGGGTGTTTGGATTTTTGTATCTGGACGTAATCGTAAGAAGGCAGCTGAGAAGCTTCGCTCTGAGGTAGTGAAGGGCGCAACGGTCATGCTTACTAGTGGAATCTTCGGAAAAATCTCTTCCGTCAAGGAAGATCGTGTTGAGCTTGAAACTGCACCCGGTCAGAAACTGACCGTTGCTCTTGGGGCAGTAAGCAGGATTGAACAGGCTCCTCTAGCTCCGAAAACCCCCAAGACCCCTTCCGCAACTTCTAGCAAGCCTAAGCCAAAGGCCCCTAAAGCCGATTCTGGAAAGTAATAGGGGAGTAAACAGTTGGCAGCTAACAACGCCGTGAAGTCGGCACGCAAATCCCTGATTTGGTTCTTTGTAATCATGTTTGGGCTAGCGGGAGTAATCGGCTTCGGTTCAACAACCGACGAGAACGCCAGCTTCACTCCAGAGTTGGCTCTAGACCTTCAGGGCGGAACTCAAGTTATTCTTTCCCCGCTTTTGCTAGACGGTCAGGCTGTAACAACCGAGCAGTTGGATCAGGCTGTCTCGATCATCCGACAGCGTGTTGATGCGAGCGGTGTTAATGAATCGCAGGTTATCACTCAGGGCGACACCAACATCATTGTTTCTATTCCCGGAATTCCAGATGAGAACACTCTTGCCCTGATCAAGGCTTCAGCCAAGCTAGAGTTTCGCCCTGTATTGATAACCAGCGCTGGTACCCCTACATCCAATGTTGATGGAACTGAGACAACTGATCCAGAAGCCGAAGAGCCTGAGGCTACCGAGTCCCCAGCTCCGGAGGAGACTCCAGCACCTGAGGGAGCTGCTGCCACACCGGTTGATGGTAGCGATTTGAATTGGATAACCCCAGAGATTCAAAAAGAGTTTGATGACCTAGATTGTGCAACCTCTTTCCGTGAGCCTGGCCAGATTGACGATCCGAGTATTCCGCTGGTTACCTGTGACCTGAACGGACTGTCAAAGTTTATTCTTGGCCCAGTTGAAGTTGACGGTGCGAACATCTCTGATGCTTCAAACGGAACAGTAACCTCATCTACCGGTGCCTCTACCAACACCTGGGCCGTTAACCTTGAATTTGACGAGATTGGTGCGGCGAGTTTCTCTACAGTTACCCAGAGACTCTTCCCACTAGAGCAGCCAAGAAACCAGTTCGCCATCACTCTTGACGGTTTTGTTATCACAGCTCCGACAACTCAAGCAGTTATTACCAACGGCTCGGCCCAGATAACTGGAAGCTTCGACAGGGACACTTCCAAGGTCTTGGCTGATCAGCTCAAATATGGTTCTTTGCCTATTGGATTCGAAGTTCAGAGCCAGGAAAACATATCTGCGACCCTAGGCCAGGATCAATTAACCAGTGGAATTCTTGCCGGTGCTATTGGTCTGATCCTTGTTGTCATTTACTCCGCTTTCCAGTACCGAGGCCTGGCTATCGTGACAATTGGATCACTCGTAGTCTTTGGAATTCTTGTTTACCTAGTTATAGCCTTCTTGTCTTGGAGGCAGGGTTACCGATTGTCGATGGCTGGTGTAGCGGGACTTATTGTTTCCCTCGGTGTCACGGTCGACTCATTCATTGTCTACTTTGAGCGTATTCGAGATGAAATCCGCGAAGGTAGAAACATCGAGGTCGCCGTTGAAAACGCTTGGAAGCGCTCAATTAGAACGATTCTTGCCTCCGATGCAGTTAGCTTCTTGGCCGCTGCAACACTCTTTCTTCTGACCGTTGGAAACGTTCGAGGCTTCGCTTTCACGCTCGGACTAACAACACTAATTGACCTCTTCGTGGTAATCATGTTCACCTATCCACTTATGAAACTTTTGGCTCGAACGAAATTCTTCAGTTCGGGTCACCCTTGGTCGGGTTTCGATTCCAAAGCTTTGAAGGCTTCGGGGTATGTTGGGCGAGGACAATTCCGGATTGATCCGACTTTGAATCAGGGTAAGGCCCTTCGAGTCTCAAAGGAAGCCACAAAGAGACAAACAATCGCAGAACGCAAGGCGCAAGCAGCGATCGAGGAAGCCAACAAGTCAGGTGGTAAAGATGTCTAAATTCCGTGAACTTGGTAATGATCTTTACAGCGGTCGTGTTTCTTTCAACATCGTAGGGCGCCGAAAGCTTTGGTACGCGATTGCTGCACTTATGGTAATCATCTCTATCGTTGCTCCAATAGCGCGTGGTGGTTTCAACTTCGGTATCGAATTTCGTGGAGGAAGCGAATTCCGGATCGACGGAGTTGGCTCGAGTTCCCAGCAGGTAGCTAGAGACGCCGTTCAGTCAGTGGAACCATCTAGTCAGCCTGTGGTTACCTCGGTTGGAACCGACTCTATAAGGGTTCAAACTGAGCAGCTTGATGACGTTACCACCGAGGAAATTCGCATTGCTCTTGCTAGTGCTTACGGTCTGAGCTCGGGTTCAGTAACATCCTCATTTATCGGTGCAAACTGGGGTGCTGACGTCACCTCAAAAGCTCTCACTGGTTTGATTGTGTTTCTACTATTGGTCTCACTTTTCATGGCACTTTATTTCAGAACCGTAAAGATGTCAGTCGCCGCCTTAATAGCTTTAGCACACGATGTTGTCATCACAGTGGGAATCTATGGATTAGTAGGTTTTGAAGTCACGCCAGCTGCCGTGATTGGGTTCCTGACAATTCTCGGTTACTCCCTTTATGACACTGTGGTGGTTTTTGACAAGGTGCGCGAGAACACTCTGGATGTTGAGTTTTCAGACACAAAAACTTTCGCTTCTCAGGTAAACCTTGCTGTGAACCAAACCCTAGTTCGGTCTATAAACACCTCGGTTGTAGCGGTTCTTCCAATCGGCTCTATCCTGCTTATTGGCGCAATCCTCCTGGGGGTTGGAACCTTGCGCGACATTGCTCTTTCGTTGTTCATCGGAATGATAGTTGGAACTTACTCTTCGATCTTTCTAGCTTCTCCGGTCTATGTTCACCTTCGGGAGAACGAATCTCGTTTCGCAACCAAGCCATAGAGCTAATCTCGTCTCAAGAGTAGGCTTGAGCCTGGAAGGGCAAGAGCATGACTGATTTAGACTCCAGTTCGATCAGGTCGCGTTTGCCGCGCATTTTCTCAAAGCAGCCCTCCTACACCCAAGAGCTCCAGCAAGTAATCAAGTCACTCAAGGCAAATCACCCTAAGGCCGACGTTGCTCTTGTCGAGAGAGCGTTTGTTGCAGCCGAAAGGGCCCATGCGGAGCAGTTACGTAAATCTGGCGAACCTTACATTTCCCACCCTGTTGCGGTTTCGCAGATTCTCGCAGATCTTGGAATTGGTGCCACAACGATTGCCGCAGCTTTGCTTCATGACACCGTTGAAGACACTCCCTATTCTCTAGAGAAGCTAAGGAGTGACTTCGGCGACGAGGTTGCCATGCTGGTCGATGGTGTTACCAAGCTAGACAAAATAAAGTTTGGCGATAGCGCTCAAGCCGAGACAGTGCGCAAAATGGTAGTCGCTATGTCTAAGGACATCAGGGTGCTCGTAATCAAGCTTGCCGATAGATTGCATAACGCCAGAACGTGGAAGTTTGTTTCAGAAGAATCCGCTAAGCGAAAAGCTCAGGAGACGCTTGAAATTTACGCTCCGTTGGCGCATCGCTTAGGAATCAGCACGGTCAAGCTTGAACTAGAGGATCTGTCCTTCGAGATTTTGTACCCGAAGGTATACGAAGAGATTGTTAACCTGGTAACTCAACGCACGCCGATGCGTGAGCAGTATTTAGATGAAGTCATAGGTGCAATTGAGGCGGACCTCAAGGCTGAAAAGGTCAAGGGTAAGGTCGCCGGAAGGCCAAAGCAGTATTACAGCATCTATCAAAAAATGGTCGTGCGTGGTCGAGAGTTTGATGAGATCTACGATCTTGTTGGGATTCGAGTTTTAGTTCAGTCTGTTAGGGATTGTTACGCAGTGCTTGGTGCCATTCACGCGAGGTGGAACCCAGTTCCGGGTAGGTTCAAGGACTACATTGCAATGCCTAAGTTCAACCTCTATCAATCTCTGCACACTACTGTAATCGGACCATCGGGTAGAGCTGTGGAGATCCAGATTCGTACTTCCGAGATGGATCAGCGCGCACAGTTCGGTGTTGCAGCACACTGGATGTACAAGGAGCAGGCCGGTAAGTCACAGGCAACAACCCAAGATGATCTAGTTTGGCTGAAGCATCTTTCAGACTGGCAAGCCGAAACCCAGGATCCGGGAGAATTCCTTGACGCTCTTCGTTTTGAAATTGGCGCAAAGGAAGTGTACGTCTTCACGCCAAAGGGTAAAGTCATCGGTTTACCTGCAGGGGCTACCGCAGTGGACTTTGCCTACGCTGTCCACACCGAGGTAGGACATAGAACAATTGGCGCCAAGGTCAACGGACGAATCATTCCCCTTGATAGCACGCTGAATTCTGGTGACGTGGTTGAAGTTTTCACATCCAAATCCCTTGACGCGTCTCCCTCGAAGGATTGGTTGAACTTCGTTGCTTCACCCAGAGCGCGTGCCAAAATCAAGCACCATTTCTCGCAAGAACGACGTGAAGACGCCATTGAGATTGGTAAGGAAACACTCACTAAGGGTATGCGGAAGCTTGGTTTGCCGTTGCAGCAGCTGATGTCACCAGATTCTCTTTCGAAGCTAGTTGGGGACTTGGGCTTGCAAGACGTCAGTGCTCTTTTCGCAGCCGTTGGCGAAGGCCAGATTTCGGCCCAGTCTGTCATCGATCGCCTCACGGTAAGTTCTAGCTCCGAGCAAGAAAGTGAAGTTGAATTCGAGCTTCCCCTAGCACCGAAGTCTCTTCGCAGGGTAAATGTAGGCGACTCTGGTGTCTTGGTTAAAGGTGATGGCTCGGTGATGGTGAAGCTAGCCCGTTGCTGCACGCCGGTTCCGGGGGACAGGATTATGGGTTTTGTTACCAGAGGTAGTGGTGTTTCGATCCATCGAGAAGACTGTAAGAACGCAACTTCATTGAAACTTGAATCAGAACGCTTGGTCGATGTTTCTTGGGCACCTTCCTCAAAGAGACTATTCCTAGTTCAAATTCAGGTTGAAGCCCTGGATCGATCTGGTCTACTCAGCGATGTAACGAGGGTGCTAAGTGAGCATCACGTTAATATTTTGTCTGCATCAGTTTCAACTAGAACTGACCGGGTAGCCCTTAGTAGGTTCGTGTTTGAAATGGGGGACCCGGCAGCCCTGGATCACTTACTTGCTGCTGTGAAAAGGATTGAAGCCGTTTACGACGTGTACAGAGTGTCGCAGTAATTAGTTGGTGTTCTGCTTTACAACTGTTAGCCAACTTCTTCTTGCCTCTAAGGCCTCTTTAGCTATTTGAATCTTGGAGCTATCGTTTGCTGCCTCGGCAGCTTTTAAATCCAGTTCGAGTTTTGCAATTGACTGCTCGAGTTGCGATAGAACTCCGTTAGTGCGCTCTATTGCGGCCGGGTCTGATTTGCGCCAATTCTCTTGTTCAGCGTCTTTAATCTTCTTCTCAACTGCACGCATTCGGTCATCTGTTTCGCGGATCTTATCCTTGGGTACTTTGCCAGCTTTCTCGTAACGATTCTGAATCAACAGCAACTGCTTCTTCGCCTCTGCAAGATTAGTTAGCGGGTCAAGCTTCTCTGCCTCCGCAATGATGAGCAGCTTGGCTTCATAATTTGCCTTGAACTCAACCGATTCTCTAGCGATGACTTCCTTGCGAACGGCGTAGATGCTGTCTCCAGCTGTTTTGAATCTGTCCCACAGCTGATCATCTTGAGCTCCTTGGGAGCGGCCAGATAGCTTCCACTGATCCAAAAGCTTGCGATACTCGGATGCCGAGTCCGCCCCCTTTGCCACCAGCGCCTCTGCTTGGGCAACCAGGGCAGTTTTCTTGGCCCTGACATTCTTACTTTCGGCTGACAGGGCAGAGAAAAATGCTCGCTTATTCGCTTCAAATTTTGTTCTCGCCTGAGAAAAAAGCTTCCAGATCGGCTCCGAGTCCTTTCGCGAAATTCTTGGCGCGTCCTTCTGAGACTGCTGCCACTTCTCGAAGAGCTCGTTCATCTGAGCAGAGGCTGCTTTCCACTGTGTTTTCTTCGGATCTTTGTCCGCTAACTCCTGAGCTTTGGCAGCAATATCGCGACGAGTGGCAAGAGCCTGTGTGGCTGCTTTTTCGGAGGCCTCGCTTTTTTCCTTTTTCATCTGTTCGATGCTTGGGCTTATGTTGGCGACACGATCTCTTAGTTCTTGAATGTTTCCTACAGCGCCAGGCTCCGCAAGATCAGCAGAAAGTTTTTGAGCTGCCTTCGAAATGCTTGCAGCATCGGCTTTACTCTTTACGCGCTGTTCTAGGATTCTCACATTCGCTTCAAGTTCAGAGAATTTACGCTCGAAGTAAGCTAGGGCTTCCTCCATTGAGACACCCGGGTATTGCCCGACCTTGCGCTCCGAACCATTGTCGAATACGTAGACGTTATTCTCTTCGTCTACTCGACCGTGGCTACTTACTGTTTGTGTCACCGGTTGGCTCCTGGGGGCTAGTGGTAAGTAATTATCTTAGTTCGATTGCGCCAAGCGTAGTTTCCAGGGCAGGGACCCCATCGACCCCACCTCCTTCAACTCCGGCATCAAATACCGACTGCAGATCTTCTAGACCACCATTGATTTTGCCGAAAACGGTGTATCCACCTGCCTCGTCTGAAGGAATGGTTGAGTCTTCGTAAACGATAAAGAATTGGCTGTTCATGCTCGAAGCCGCACCCTCTGCCCCTAGCGCATTGGAGCTAACTCTTGCCATGGCAAGGGTTCCTTTGGTGTAGAAGCTGTCTGCTGGCGCATTCTCAATGGGACCAAAGGTGTAGCCAGGACCACCATCTGGTGTGGCTGAGGACTTCCCGCACTGCAGGACAAATATTCCACTTGTGGTCAATCTATGGCAGCTGATCCCGCTGAAGAAGTCCTTGTTCGCAAGATCAATAAAACTTGCTACCGCCTGAGGGGCCAAGACACCGTCAAGTTCAATCTCTAAGCTTGCATCCCCAACTTGCATGGAACCGGTCCATGTTCTTGCTTCCGCGATAGCGACGTCGGGCACTGGTCCTGATGGCTGTGTAGGAGTTGGAGTTGGTGCTACTTCTTCAACTTTGGGAACTAGCGCCGAATAGGTAAGTTGAGATCCAATTGCGATCGCGATAGCAAGCACGGAAACAACAATCGCGAGCCGGTTGTCATTACTTCTTCTCTTAGCCTTGCTTGCTTCGAGTTCTTGCTTGGCGGCAAATCTTGCAAGCCTTTCGCGGTCTGAAGATTTGCCAATTGGTGTTTTTGTCAAAGTTGTTCAACTTCCTGTGTGGGGGTTCCTTAGAGAGTTTACAAAGCTTTTTGAGGGCTTTCTAATAGCCTTGTGGTTATGAGCCAATCGTTGTTTTCCGGGGGAGCCCCGTTGGCTGCTCGGATGCGACCGAGATCCCTAGACGAGGTTATTGGCCAGGAGAAGGCATTACTGCCTGGCTCTCCCTTGCAGATTCTCGCAAAGAACCAGTCGGAGAATTCTTCACATACTTCTATCTTGCTTTGGGGTCCACCTGGCACAGGTAAGACATCGATCGCTAAAGCAGTGGCTAGCTCTTCTGGGAGAAGGTTTGTCGAGCTATCAGCTGTATCTACTGGCGTGAAAGAGCTTCGCGACGTTATTGAAAAAGCACGTGTTGACCAAGAGCTATACGGCGTCACCACGATCGTTTTTCTTGATGAAATTCATCGATTCTCAAAGGCCCAACAAGACGCCCTATTGCCTTCCGTTGAAAGTGGCGGAATATTGCTGATTGCTGCGACAACCGAGAATCCTTCATTCGCCGTTATCGCGCCACTTCTTTCTAGGTCGTTACTGGTGCGACTCGAACCGCTGTCGCAGGAGGCAATTTCGACACTTGTACAAAACGCACTAGCTGAACCCCGTGGGCTGGATTCCAAGGTGGGCATTGATGATGCGGCCCTGAGCCGAATCGTTGAGATTTCTGGTGGAGACGCTAGACGGGCACTAACGGTTCTCGAGGCAGCAGCTTCTAGAGTTGTCGAGCTCTCCGGCTCCACCGAGCCAGTTATTAGCCTTGAAGACGTTGGTGCAAGTCTGGAATCTGCCCTGGTGAGGTATGACCGCGACGGCGATCAGCATTACGACACCATTAGCGCATTCATTAAATCTGTTCGCGGATCTGATGCCGATGCCGCGATTCACTATCTGGCCCGAATGCTCGAGGGTGGTGAGGATCCCAGGTTTATTGCCAGAAGACTTATTCTTTTGGCCTCTGAAGACATCGGCCTCGCGGATCCAACAGCACTTTCAATTGCCGTGGCGGCTCATGAAAGTGTTGCCCTTATAGGAATGCCAGAGGGTCGAATTCCACTTGCTGAAGCAACGATTTACCTGGCTCTTGCCCCAAAGTCCAACTCTGCGTATTTGGCCATCAATCAAGCCATCGCTGACGTCAAGAATGGCTTTGCCCCGTCAATTCCTGCCAGCCTTAGGAGCAACTATTTGTCCAAGGCAGACACCGATGAGGTTTATAAGTATCCCCACGATGACCCGAATTCTGTGGTCAGCCAGGTCTACGTCGAGGAGGTTCCGGAGTATTTTTCTCCTAAGAGCTCCGGATTTGAAAAGGGTCTAGTAGATCGCTGGCCAGCCCTCAAGCGCATTATTCGAGGCAATAGGGCTTGATGGCCCGCTAGTTGCGGTGCTAAACTACCAAGGTTGCCAATTTGAATCCCGAGCGCGGCTGCAAGGGATTAACCAAATGGACAAGAGTCATTTAGCGGACCTTTCTGGGCACACGGGAACGAACCTCTGTCGTTTCATTCTTTGTTTGCATAACTTGAAAGGAAGCTGTGTCTAAGACATCGCGTACTCGCAGTAAAACTCGTCTGTCCCGAGCACTAGGACTAGCGCTAACTCCAAAAGCCGCCAAGTATCTTGAAAAGCGTCCTTATGCTCCAGGCGAGCACGGACGCACCAAAAGAAAAGCTGACAGCGACTTTGCCGTTCGTCTTCGCGAAAAGCAGAGACTAAGGGCTCAATACGGTATTCGCGAGGCTCAGCTAAAGAAGACTTTCGAAGAAGCCAAGCGTGCAGCTGGTCTAACCGGTGAAAACCTAGTAGAGCTTCTTGAGATGAGACTTGACGCGATAATCCTTCGTGCTGGTTTTGCCCGCACAATCGCTCAGTCACGTCAGTTGGTAGTTCACCGCCACATTCTCGTAGATGGACAGCGCGTTGACAGACCATCTTTCAGGGTAAAGCCTGGGCAATTAGTGCACGTAGCAGAGAAGAGCGAGAAAACTGAGCCTTTCCAGGTTGCAGCTGCTGGGGGACACGTTGATGTTCTTCCTACTCTTCCGGGCTATCTAACTGTTGAACTAGAGAAGCTACAAATCACACTAAACAGACGACCATTGCGTTCAGAAGTGCCAGTCACTTGTGAAGTGCAGCTGGTTGTCGAGTACTACGCCGCAAGATAGATTTAGCGTCACTCAAGGAGGTCGCCATGTCACCATCAGAAATCGCGAGCCTAGTAGCTGCGGGTGGGTTCGTATTGCTTGTTTTATTCCTAGCAGTTCCAATTTTGAAGCTCGGAAAGCTAATAGATCGAAGCAGTGAATCTTTGGTTCAAGTGACTGAAGAGCTAACGCCTATGGTTAGCGAGCTAACCGTAACCTTGGAAGAAACTAACAAGCAGCTTAAGAAATTTGATGGAATTTCGGCTGATGTTGCTCAGGTCACTAAGAGCATCGCTTCAATGGTTGCTGCCTTCTCGGCTTCAGTCGGCGGTCCATTGGCAAAGTTTGCCGGATTTGCTGAAATTGTGCGCAAGTTATTCGGAAAGAGGAAGTAAGAATGAACAAACTTTTCTGGTTACTAGCCGGTGTTGCCATTGGCGCGGTCGCTGCTAGACAGATTAATGAAAACCCTCAAGCCCGCAAAGCTTACGAAGAAGCTAAGGC
>JBIIQC010000023.1:0-16457 GCA_044342295.1 Rhodoluna sp.
ACGCAATAGAATATAGAAGCTTCGGGCTTAGCCCAAAGACATGGTGGGTATAGCTCAGCTGGTAGAGCGCCTGGTTGTGGTCCAGGATGTCGCGGGTTCAAGTCCCGTTACTCACCCCAATAGATGAATCTCATCAACTAAAGAGAGCTAGCTTTATCTCATGACCTCATTCTCCCTCTCCCCCGAAGTTTCCGAAGCTCTGGCTACCGGAAAGCCTGTTGTGGCACTTGAGTCCACGATTATTTCGCACGGTCTGCCAAGACCTAGAAACCTCGAGGCAGCAAAAGAGTTTGAAGATATTCTTCGCTCGAACGGAGTTGTTCCTGCAACAATCGCAATCCTCGACGGCGTTCCTCAAATTGGCCTTGATGCCAGAGGCGTGGACCGCATCGCAAACGAGGACTTATCTAAAGCTAGTGTTCGGGACATTCCGATTCTTGCGGCCAAAAAAGCTTCTGGGGCAACAACGGTTGCCGCTACAGCGCATCTAGCTGCCCTTGCAGGAATTAGAGTGTTCGCAACCGGTGGCCTAGGTGGTGTGCACCGCGGAGCAATCGACACCTTCGATGAGTCGGCGGATCTTTCAACCCTCGCCGTTACTCCAATTACGGTTGTTTCCGCAGGGGTCAAGTCCGTGCTTGATATCCCAGCGACGCTAGAACGATTGGAGACTTTATCTGTACCAGTAATTGGTTACCAGACAAACAAGTTTCCAGCCTTTTGGCTAACCGACTCCGGATACACCCTTGATTGGCACCTGGACTCAGCGGCTGAAGTTGCAGCAGCTATGAAGGCTCAGGATGAACTTGGCCACGGGCAGGGAATCGTTGTTGCCAATCCCATTCCAGTTGAGAGGCAGTGGGATCCAAAAGAGCACGATCGCGTGCTAGCAATTGCCTTTGACGCAGCCAAGAAAGCTGGCGTCACTGGCAAGGCAGTAACGCCATTCTTGCTTGGCTTCATTGTCGAAGAATCCGGTGGTAAGTCCCTGGAAGTTAATCTAGATCTTGCAAGAAACAACGTGCGAGTTGCGGGCGAAATTGCGAAAGCCTGGGCGGCAATTTCGTGAACAAGATCTTGGTTATCGGAGACGTAATCGAAGACCTAATTGTTATTCCTGAAGAAACTATTAGACCTAACACAGATACCAAAGCTCAGATCCAAAAATCAATGGGCGGCCAAGCTGCCAACGTTGCAGCGTGGGTTTCACATAAAGGTGCAGCCGTAAGCTTCGTCGGCTGCGTTGGAAGCGCTGATGTAGTCAAGCTTGAGCAGGAGCTAACAGCTCAGGGCATAAATAGCAGTTTGCAATCCAGCAGCAAAGCAACTGGCTCGCTAGTGGTTTTAGTTGATGGGCAAAGTAGATCCATGTTGACTGATCGCGGTGCCAATCAGGATTTGGATTTAGCAAGGATTGATCCAACCGGTTTTGGAATTGTCTACATTTCTGGATACAGCTTGCTTGGAAGATCTCTTGAACAAGTTTCTGCGTTTGCCAGCAAGGTGAAAGCAGCTGGTGCGCTTTTGGCAATTGATCCTGGCTCTTATGGATTTATTAACGATCACGGTGTGGATAGTTTTCGAGAGTTGATTTGCCTTACCGACATTGCCTTTCCAAACCAAGAAGAACAAGATCTTCTTGAGCTCTCAGGAAAAGTAAGACTTAACGTTGTGACCTCTGGCCACCTTGGGGCCAAGGCATTCAAATCAGATGGCGGGTTGATTGAAGTAGCATCCATTGGTGCAAAGCTTGTGGATCCAACGGGAGCAGGAGATGCGTTTTGTGGTGGTTTCCTAGCTCAGCTCGTAAAAGAGTCAGGCTTTCAGGAGCTTCCTGCTGAGGCGGTAGCAAGTGCCCTTCAGGCTGGTGCTGAGGCGGGATCTGAGGCTGTAGCGATTATGGGAGCTAGGCCAGAAGTTCTCCCCAGCAAATAGCCCCTAACCTTCAGGGAAAACTTGAACTTATCCACAGGGTTATGCACCGCCCAAAAAGGGCTAGTTAGCCCTCTGTGGCTCGTTGAATTACAAGTTCTCTAACCCTGGCGGCATCTGCAGAACCTGACATGGCCTTCATGACGGCACCAATGACGGCACCTGCCGCCTGGATCTTTCCTTCACGAATCTTTTCCAGAACATCTGGCTGCTCAGCAAGCACCTTATCTATCGCCGCAAGTAGTGCTCCATCGTCAGAAACAACTTCAAGACCTCGCGCCGCGACAATGGCAGCTGGGTCTCCCTCGCCTGCCAACACTCCAGTTAGAACTTCTCGCGCTAACCGGTCAGTAAGTTTTCCTGATTCAACTAGCTCTGCGATTTGAGCTACCTGAACTGGGGTAATTGACAGCTCTGTGATGTCTTTATCTTCACTGTTGGCAATTCTTGCGAGCTCGCCGGTCCACCACTTCCTGGCAGCTTGTGGTTTAGCTCCAGCTTTTACTGTTTCGTCAATCTCATCAAGCAAATCAGAGTTCACAACATCGCGGAACTCTAGTTCGCTAAAGCCCCAAAGTTCCATAAGTCTCTTGCGACGAACCGCTGGCTTTTCAGGCAAAGTGGCTCGAATCTGTTCGATCCACTCCTTTGAAGGCTGGATTGGAACAAGGTCTGGCTCTGGGAAGTAGCGGTAGTCATCAGCATCGGATTTTGGTCGACCAGAAGAAGTTGCACCACGGTCTTCGTGCCAGTGACGGGTTTCTTGAATGATTGCAACACCTTGTGATAGCAGGTGAGCTTGCCTTTGGATTTCGTACTTCACGGCACGTTCAATGCTTCGAAGCGAGTTCACGTTCTTGGTTTCGGTTCTGGTGCCAAGCTTTGCTTGGCCCTTTGGGCGAATAGATACGTTCGCGTCACAGCGAACGTTTCCTCTTTCCATGCGAGCATCCGATACCCCAAGGTTTTTTACTATCTCGCGAATTGAGCGGACATAAGCTGCTGCTAATTCAGGAGCCTCGTCACCTGCACCGTAAATGGGCTTGGTGACGATTTCAACCAACGGAACACCAGCCCTGTTGAAATCAACCAATGAATACTCGGCTCCTTGAATTCTTCCCGTACTGCCTCCAACGTGAGTTAGCTTTCCCGCGTCTTCTTCCATGTGAGCTCGTTCAATCTCGACTGTGAAGACTTTGCCCGAGGGAACTTCGATGTCGATCTTGCCCTCGAAGGCAATCGGTTCGTCATACTGCGAGGTCTGGAAATTCTTTGCAAGATCCGGGTAGAAGTAATTCTTTCTGGCGAATCTTCCAGTTGCTGCGATCTGGCAATCTAAAGCCAAGCCAATCTTGATAGAGTTTTCAATGGCCTTGCCGTTAACGGCTGGCATTGCACCGGGAAAGCCAAGGCAATTGGGACAAACGTTGGTGTTTGGCTCATCGCCAAAAACGTTTGCACAGCCACAAAACATCTTGGTGTTGGTGTTCAGTTCGACGTGAACTTCCAGTCCAATAACAACCTCGTAAGCTTCCAATGCTTTCTGGTAATCCATTAGCTGATCTTTGGCCATTAGTTCACCTTCAGCTCTGGAGCAAAATCCATCATCTTCTTGGACCATTTGGCTTCAAGCAATTTTTCTAGAACGGCTCCGACTTTGTATAACCTGGCGTCTTCGCGAGCCGGTGCTAAAAATTGCGCACCAACTGGCAAGTTATCTTCTTTGGCAAGACCAACTGGAAGGCTCATGCCAGGAATTCCTGCCAGGTTGGCAGGAATGGTTGCGATGTCATTTAGATACATCGCAAGTGGGTCTTCCTGCTTTTCCCCTAGCTTGAATGCGGTGGTGGGTGCAGTTGGGGACACTAGCACATCAGCTTTATCAAATGCCTTTGCAAGATCCGATTGGATTAATGTTCTAACCTTCTGTGCACTGCCGTAGTAAGCGTCGTAGTATCCAGAAGAAAGTGCATAGGTACCAAGAATGATTCTTCGCTTTACCTCTGGGCCAAAGCCAGCTTCACGGGTAGCCGACATTACCTTTTCAACAGTTGCTGCACCTTCTGGCATTACCCGGAGCCCGAATCGAACCGAGTCAAAACGAGCCAGGTTTGAAGAAGCCTCTGCCGGTTGAATCAGGTAGTAAGCGGCGATTGCATACTGAAAGCTTGGGCAGCTCACCTCTACTATTTCAGCTCCAGCTGCAACCAGAAGATCTAGCGCCTCACTAAATTTTTCAGATACTCCAGCCTGGAATCCTTCACCGGTCAGTTCCTTGATGATGCCGATTCTTAATCCCTTGACTGAATCGTTCTTGGCAGCTGCTATCATCGAGCCGAGGCTCTCAGGTAAAGAGGTGGCGTCCATAGAATCGTGACCTGCAATCGCATCTTGCAACATGGCCGCGTCCATAACGTTTCTAGTTACCGGTCCAATTTGATCTAGCGAAGAACCAAGGGCGATCAATCCGTATCTAGAGACAGCTCCGTAGGTTGGCTTTACCCCCACTGTTCCGGTAACAGCAGCTGGGAACCTTATTGATCCGCCGGTATCAGAACCGATTGCAAGCGGAGCTTGCATTGAAGCAACAGCAGAAGATGATCCACCACCAGAACCACCTGGAGTTCTGGTTAGATCCCAAGGGTTCAAAGAAGGCCCATAGGCAGAGTTCTCGGTTGACGAACCCATGGCGAATTCATCCAGGTTGGTCTTGCCAAGAATTGGCATCCTATTTGCAAGTATCTTCTTGACCACGGTGGCATCATATGGTGGCACCCAGCCCTGCAGAATCTTTGACCCAGCGGTTGTTGCAATGCCAATGGTTGCGAGGTTGTCCTTCACGGCAATTGGCACTCCGGCGAGCGCCGGAAGCGATTCGCCCTTGGCTCTTTGCTCATCCACCTGCTTGGCTTGCGAAAGAGCAAGCTCATGGGTAACGGTTAGGTAGCTATTGATCTTGGGGTTTAGCTTGTCGATGTTTTCAAGCTGAGCTTTAGTGAGCTCAACTGATGAGATCTCTTTTTTGGCGAGCATGCTCGCCAGCTCACTTGCGGATTTGGATAGAAGCTCCATTTAGTCCTCATCCAAAATTGCAGACACCTTGAAGCGGCCAGAGTCGCTGTCGGCGGCTCCGGAAAGAGCCTGCTCTTGGGTCAGCGAGGGTGTCACAACATCCTCGCGGAAGACGTTGGACATTGGAATGGGGTGGCTGGTTGCCACAATGTCTTCACTTGCAACGGCCTTGACAGTGGCAACCGAATCAACAATCAAAGCCAGCTGGCTAGCAAACTGGGCGACCTCGGCTTCGGTTACCTCTATACGGGCTAACCCAGCTAGGTGACGCACCAGTTCGGGGGTGATTTCAGTCATGAAAGCTCTCAGGTGATTAATTTGATTAAGTTCTGGCCGTAGGGCCTGAAGGCCATTCTAGCAACATAGAAATTGCTTGATTTAGGGGTGCTTTTGGGCACTAAAGTAGAGACTTAGGCTAAATAGTCAATCCCGAAAGAAAAGGCAGTTCAATTGGAAAACTCAGAATTCACGGTCGCATTTAGAGGCTACGACAAAGATGAGGTAGACACCACGTTTGCGTCCATGCGCGAAGAACTTGAGCACGTACGCGAGTACAACTACAAAGCTGCCAGCGAAGTAGAGTTTCTAAAAAGCGAGATCGCTAGCCTAAAGCAGCGCCTAAAGCGCGATTCCGGAACCGGATACGCAGAGCTTGGCGCCCAGTTCGAGCAGACTCTTCGCGTTGCCGAAGAGCAGGCCAGAAAACTTATGACCGATGCCGGTCAAGATGCACTTCGTGTTCGCGAGACCGCTAAGGCTGAAGCGGAGCAACTAAGCCGCAAAGCAGAAGCTGCTGCCCAGAAACTTCTATCCGAAACTGAAAGCAAAGTTAAGGAAATTCGTCTAGAGGCAGAAAGAAAGAGTGCTGAAACAATTTCTGCCGCTAAGACCCAGGCTGCAGAAGCTGCCGAGAAGACCGTTCACGCCCAGCGTGAAGCTGCGGCTATTCGCTCAGAGGGTGAAAGATTTGCCGCTGAACTGCGCGCTCAGGTTCACCGCGAAACAGAAGAGGCAAGAGCGGTTGCTACCGAACTTTCCCAGAGAACCGCTCAGCTTCGCGTTGAGCTAGAAGCAGAGCTAAAGACCAAGCGTGACGAGAGCGAGCAAGAAGCACTTCGCATGTATGAGTCAGCTGTGAAGCAAGCTCAGCAAGCTACCGAAGAAGCTAACAAGGCCGTTGCCGAAGCTTCCAGATTGTCAGCTGAGCTGAACGCGGAAGCCGAAAGAATTCTTCGCGAGGCTAAATTGCAAGCCACCAACGTAACTGAAGATGCACAGCGAAACGCTGGAAACCTAATCAACCAGTCACGTCGTCGTGCCGAGCTACTAGCTCGCAAGTCTGAGGCTTACGCTAACGCGGTAATCGTTGACGGCCAAGAGCGCCTAGCTCGCTGGGAGTCTGAGTCGAACGAAATCGAGGACTTCCTAAACACCATGAAGTCCTTGATGTCCACCGAGTCCATGGTGGCAGCCGACGAGACTATCGTTCAGAGTGAATTAGAAGGCACCTCAGCTTCGATCACCGATGGAGCAGACACTCCAGAGGTTGATTACAGCGAGGGCACCAGAGCCAGCTATGAGCCAATCGAAGTTGAGTCCTACGAGGACAACAAGAGAGACTAATTCGACTTCAGGCGCTTTAGAAACTCCGCTTCACTAATTACTTCAACACCAAGTGATTCTGCCTTGGCTAATTTGGATCCTGCGCTGGCTCCTGCCAATACAAAAGCCGTGTTCTTGGAAACTGATGATGCGGCCTTGCCTCCAGCAGAAATAATCGCTTCTTCAGCCTGATCCCTGGTAAGCGATTCAAGGGTTCCTGTGACAACAATGCTCATTCCAGAAAACACACCTGCTCCGCCAAGAGATGCCTCCTGAGTGAAATTCACGCCGGCTTTTTTCCAGGCCTTAACAATGTCTTGATGCCAATCAACCGCAATCCACTCTTTGATGGTTTTGGCAACTACTTGACCAACACCTTCTACTCCAGCAAGTTGTTCTTCGCTGGCATCAAAAATCACTTCAATCGAACCAAAGGAATTCATGAGTGATCTCGCCGCAACTGGGCCAACGTGCCTAATCGAAAGTGAAACTAACACTCGCCAAGCTGGTTGCGACTTTGCCTTTTCTAGCTCCTCCAGCAATTTGGTCGCAACTGCGGCAGCCGAGCCGTCTGCTTTTCGGAAGTACTCGACTACTTTTTCCTTACCCGTAGCATCAAGCTTGGCGGCACCGGTGTCAGCATCAACTACGCGTGATTTGATTGGCAGTAGTTTTTCTAGCGTCAAAGTAAACAGGTCAGCTTCCGATTTCACTGGAGGCTCTTTGGGCTCAACTGGCTGGGTGAGGGCAACTGCGGTAACAAAACCTAGAGCCTCAATATCAAGAGCGGATCGGGAACCGATGTATGCAATTCTTTCGCGAAGTTGGGCGGGGCAGCTCTTCGCATTTGGGCAACGAAGATCGACATCGCCTTCTTGGGCTGGGGCAAGTGCGCTTTGACACTCTGGACACTTCTTTGGCATTGCAAACTTGCGCTCTGAGCCATCACGTAAGGCAACTACTGGACCCAAAATTTCTGGAATAACGTCTCCAGCTTTTCGAAGCACCACGGTGTCGCCAATGAGGATTCCCTTGGCGGCAACAACTTCTTGGTTGTGTAGGGTGGCGAATTCAACCTCGCTACCTGCTACCCGGATTGGATCCAACACCGCGTAAGGGGTCGCACGGCCAGTTCTGCCGATAGAGACTTTGATGTCCAAAAGCTTGGTGTTGACCTGCTCCGGCGGGTATTTATAGGCGATGGCCCACCTTGGCGCTCTAGAGGTAAAGCCAAGGCTTTGCTGCGTGGAGAATTCGTCAACTTTGATAACAACACCATCGATTTCGTGCTCGAGGGTGTGACGCTTGGCTTCGAAGTCTTGAATGTACTGCTTTACTTCTTTAGCGCTTTTGTAGACCTTATAACGAGACGAGGTAGGAAGACCCCAGGTTTTGAGCTGCTGATACAGGTCTGACTGTGCCTTCACTGAATCATCTTTTAGTGCACCAACACCGTGCACAATCATCTGCAGGGGCCTCGAGGCGGTAACGCTCGAGTCCTTTTGACGCAACGAGCCAGAAGCTGAATTTCTGGGGTTAGCAAAGGGGGCCTTGCCCTGGTCAATCAAAGACTTATTTAGCTTGGCAAAATCTTCCAGAGCGTAGAAGACCTCGCCCCTGATTTCCACTACCTCCGGAATAGCTTTACCTGACAGCTCGTGAGGGATGCCCTTTACGGTCATGACGTTGCGGGTGACATCCTCACCAACTGTTCCGTCCCCTCTGGTGGCAGCCGAGACTAGTTTGCCTTTTTCGTAGCGCAGGTTGATTGCTAGGCCGTCGATTTTTAGCTCACAAAGAAAAGGTCCGCCGCCTGCTTTTTCTAGCCAGGCATCGAGTTCTTCCATCGAGAAAACGTTGTCCAGGCTCATCATCTTTTCAAGATGAACTGAGGGTTGGAAGGTCTGACTGGCTTCTCCCCCAACGCTTTGTGTTGGGGAGTCACCAGTGATTAGCTGAGGGTACTTAGCTTCTAGTTTTTCAAGCTCACGCATTAGCGCGTCATACTCGGCGTCAGAAATAAGCGATGTGTTTGATTGGTAGTAAGCCGCGCGGTGTTTATTGATTAGATCAACGAGCTCATTAGCTCGGGCTTGTTCTTTCGAATTCAAACCTGCTCCATTACTGCAGAGACGGTTTTATCAATTGTTGCCTGACCCAAGACTCTTGAGCCCAAGTAGACAACAGCCGTTTGGCCAGGGGATACTCCCCTGATTGGCTCGGTTAGGGAAATCACCAGTTGATTCTCGGCTACCTTCACGCGGCAAGGGTGCGATAGTCCGTGAGCCCTAACTTGAACCTCGGCGTCAAACCAATCGGTGGTGTTCGAAGGTGCCTCACCGCACCAGGAGTACTTGGAGCCACTTAGCTCAGAAATCAAGAGAGCCTCGTCGGGACCCACCACAACGACATTGTCTTTGGGTCTAATCGAAAGCACATACCTCGGCTTTCCATCTGTGGCAGGCTTACCGATGTTGAGTCCCTTGCGCTGACCAACAGTGAAACCAATTGCCCCGTCGTGGGTTCCCAGATGGTTTCCTTCTAGATCAACAATTGCACCATCTGTTCTATCAATCTTGTCTGAGAGCCAGTCTCTGGTATCACCTTCTGGAATAAAGCAAATGTCGTAGCTATCTGGCTTTTGCGCCACCGAAAGCTCACGGGCTTTTGCCTCAGCTCGAATGTCATCTTTGTTAGCTGCTTTACCAAGTGGAAATAGGGAGTGCTCAAGCTGCTCTTTGGTTAGCACTCCAAGAACATATGACTGATCCTTGGCCATCGCGAGCGACCTGTGTAGCTCAAGGTTTCCCTTGGAGTCGGTTTCAATTGATGCGTAGTGCCCGGTGCAAAGAGCATCAAAGCCCAGCGCTAAAGCTTTTTCCAAAAGAGCCGCGAACTTGATTCTCTCATTACATCTCATGCAAGGGTTCGGAGTTCTACCAGCTTGGTATTCGCTAATGAAATCATCGACCACGTCTTGCTTGAATCTTTCGGAGAAGTCCCAAACATAAAAAGGAATACCGATCTTGTTTGCTGCGCGCTGAGCATCCATTGAATCTTCTACCGTGCAGCAGCCTCTAGATCCGGTTCGTAAGGTACCAGGCATTCGAGATAGTGCAAGGTGCACGCCAACTACTTCGTGGCCCGCCTCAACAGCGCGTGCGGCAGCTACTGCGGAGTCAACCCCGCCGCTCATTGCTGCCAGTACCTTCATCTATCTCCTGGTTAGTCCGGCTTTTTTTGCACCCTCGTAGGCCTTGGGAAATGCCTTCAAAAATGCGTCTATGTCCTGATCTTGGGTGCTGTGACCAAGGGTAATCCGGAGTGTTCCCATAGCTTCATCATTATCAGCTCCCAAAGACAAAACTACGTGGGATGGGCCACTGACACCAGCCGTGCAGGCAGATCCAGTCGAAATGGAAACACCATCGCTGTCCAACAAAAAAAGCAAGCTATCCCCCAGGCACCCAGGAAACCTAAAGTGGGCATTATTTGGAAGCCGGAGCGCTTTCTCGGAAGAGACAATCACATCTGAAGCGATTTGCTTCACTCCGGCAATTAATCGCTCGGTCATCAGTTTGTGCCTAGCGGCCAATTCTGCTTGCTCTGAAACCGCTTCGGTTATGGTCAGCGCTAGGGCGGCCGCTGAGGAAGCGTCCGGGGTTCCTGAGCGCAGGCTTCGCTCCTGACCGCCGCCGTGGTTCACCGGGGTTAGCTTCTGGTCTCTTCTCAAAATGAGTGCCCCAGAACCTACCGGGCCCCCAAGCTTATGACCGGTGATTGTCATGGCAGCCAATCCGGATTTTGCAAAGTCCACGGGGATGTGTCCAAGTGCAGCGATTGCATCAGAATGAACTGGGACCTGATAACTTCTTGCAAGTTTGGTGATTTCTGAAATGGGGTGAATAACTCCAATTTCGTTATTGGCCCACATCACGCTAATAAGCGCCACCCGTGGTGCGTTTTGCTCCAAATAGTTTTTGAGTGCCGCAATATCCAGCACACCCTGATCGTCGCTAGGGATTATATAAAGCTCGGCGTTTTGTGAATCAACAAGCCAATTGATTGCGTCGAGCACTGCATGGTGCTCAGCAGCGGCGCTAACAATCACGTTCTTTTGTGGATCCTTGGAATTTGCATTCCAGTAAAGTCCCTTTACGGCCAGGTTGTCACTTTCGGTTCCACCGGAGGTGAAGATGACCTCGTTTCGATCGCAGTTGATTGCCTTGGCTATTTCTTCACGGGACTGCTCAAGAATCTGCCTTGAGCGCTGACCAAAGCTGTGCACTGATGCCGGATTACCAATTTCGGAAAGTGTGGCCACATACAGCTTAAGAACGCTTGCGCGAATTGGAGAAGTGGCTGCGTGATCTAGATATACCGGCATGGTCATTCTCAGAACAGAAGCAAGCTTAGATTTTTCCTGGCTTGGATAACAGCAGGATCTTCGTTTCCAACAACTAGAAACAGTTCAACAAATCTAAGACGAATGGGCTCTCTTTGGTCCTTCGCGGTCTTTTCAAACAGCTCAAGTAGCTGAGCGAAGCCTTCCTTGGCAGAACCTGTGGCAACCAAAGCATCTACGCGTTCAAGAACGGCATCGGTGTCTTGACCTAAAGAGCTAGTAAGGGCTGGAAGGTCCTTCCCCTCCAATCGAATCAGCAGCTTGATTTGGGCTAGTCCTGCTTCAGCAAGCTGATCATTGGGGTTTTCCACCAAGGCTTTCTCGTATAAAGATTTAGCAAGCGGGTAATTGTTTTCTTCAATCGCTGCGAAGGCTTGCTGGTGAGTGATCGAAAGCTCGGGCTGAGGCTCTGCAACTTTTACCGTTCCAGTAAGTCCGTTTTCTTTACCGACTTCAAGTACTCGGTCGATTATCTGTTGAACCTGCTCGACCGGTTGGTCCCCGGTGAAAAGCGGAGCGGGCTGACCCTTCAGCATTCCAAGCAGTGTTGGAATTTGTTTGAGGTCAAATGCTTGGGCTAGTTCTGGTGACTTTACTGCGTCCACCACCAAGGTCAAGATCTTACCTGCAGTTTTTTCCGTGAGGGTCTTGACGGTTCTAAGAAGTGACTGGCTGGAGGGATCATTTTCCTGCACAAACAAAACTAGAACGGGAAGACTGTCCGAAATTGCCAGGTAGTCCCGAATTGAAGTGGAATCTACCTCAATGACTAAAGCTGGGACTGTCTGGGCTTGATCAGTTGACTTACCAAATTCGACTGTCACCTAGAGAACCTCAATGCTAAGTAGTGACTGGGTTGCGCCAAGTAGTCTAATTTTTTGATCAGAGCTAGCCAGTGGGACATAAAACAGCAACATGTTTCCGTAGCGTGTACTGACGCCGCTTCGGCTTCCTTCAACACCTAGAAGTAGCAGCTCATCTCCAGAAACAGTAACGGCAGAGCTGCGACTGTTGGGCTTAATCTCCCAGGTGTCAACCATCATCAAAGCAACAATTGCACCCGAGTCCGAAGTTGTCAGAGAAACCACGTTGGCGTCTGCCAATTCGTGTGAAAACACCGTGGTTGCCTCATCTAGGTTTTCAGCTTGATCTGCCTGAGTTTGAGCTATCTGCTCATAGAACTCATCTGTAGTCAGGTCGAACTGGCTGAAAAACTCGCTCGCCGGACCGTTATCGATCAGATCACCGTAGGCGGGAGCCAAGTTAAGCGGTGAAATCTTCAAGAACAAAGAATCTACTTCGACTGGAATTGCTCCATCGCTAGCCGCGGCAACATCTGGGAACTCCACTCCTGGAAGCAGTGCCATGTTGTAAATCAGCTTGTATGGCTCACGCGGCGATAGCTGCTGAATAACTAAGGTTTGCGGTAACTCATCGCCTTCTTGGGTTACCACCATAAGAGCTCTTGGCCAATACTCAGTCTTGGAAATAATCGTTATTGAAACCACTGAAGTTGAAATTGGCGGTAACGGTAATACCTCTGGTGATTTTGACCGTAGCAAATAGTTTGCTTCTCGGAACAAAAAGGCTGGACCCTCTACTCGGGTTTGCAGCAACCCAGTCTCACCTGAGGCATCAGCATCGGCAACCACACGTTGAATGTCAGCCAGGATTCGAGTCACTTGTTCCTCGTTCAACGCCGGCTGGATCTCATCAACTATTGAAACTGTGGGTGACTCAGAAGGTGTTGGGGTGGCCTGAGGGACCTCAGCAACTTGGCAACCACTTAGGGCCAGCACTAATCCAATTGAGGCTGGCACTAGAGCAATCTTGTTGCTAGCAGATCGCCTACCTCGCCTTGGAAGGTCGTAGCCCTTGTTCTTTGGTTTGTATCTTGGACCCTGGGGCGCTTTCGGAACTTTTCTTCTAGGGCCTCGGTTTCGAATCATCTTGCCAAGGGCCAAGACGTTGAAGAATATGGCGATTATTAGCAGGCCAAGCCCCACGCTCAAAAAGATGTCTGAAACCGTTGTCGAGTTCTCGGTTGGCCAGGAAACCCTAACCCGCTCGGGTGCTGGAGTTAGTCCGTCACTTGCCACCAGAACCGATAAGTCTTGGCCCTCTGGAACAACAAGCTGGCCCATGGACTCTCCCGAAAACTCACTGATCCACAAATCTGAGCCGACTGGGCTAATGAAGTCGCCGGTTCCTGGGTTTTCTATCACTTTGAGGGATTGGTCCTCGACTGAGCTTTCAACGATTGAGTGACTGGTCTTTGCAACCCACGCCAAGACGTCTACGTCTTTTCCGGCCGCCAAGAACACCTGGCCAGAGCCCGAGCTGCTGATGGTTGCATCGCCTGGCATCATGGAAAGAGCCTCGGCAGGAATAATCAGATAGGGCTGAGACTCCTGGCCCACTAGATTTACCGCGAAAACTGCAGGCGGTGCCCAGATGGTCCGTTGGGCGAGCCCCAGCAATAAGAAGGAAATGGAGACGATAAATAGGGTAGCCGCAATCAAAAAACGCATGATTATCCATTCCAGCTAAACTATTTACTTGGGCCGAAGAGCCCTCCCTATTCTAACCAACCCAGCTGGAGGACGAAAATGTCAGGTGAGGACCAGATGTTCCCCTCTGCCATGCGTGGGTATGCCAAGGCTGCTGTTGACGAGGCGGTTCTGGACCTAAATAGAGACATTCTTAGACTTTCTGCCCAAAACGCTCAGTTGGTTGAGGAGCTCAAGCAAGCCAAGCTCGAAATTGAGGCTCTTAGCACCAGGCTAGGCGAGAGCCAGTCCCCGACCTATGCAGGTCTTGGAAACCAAGCCGCCATTATCTTGGCTTCTGCCGAGGATCAGGCAACTCGACTTATGGCTCATGCTGAGAGTGAAAAAATTAGAATTCTTGGCAGCATTAACGAGGAAGTTGAAACAAAAAAATCTGAAGCTGACAGCTACTACGAATCGCTCGTTGCAGAAGCTGACCGTAAAGGTCAAAGAGCAATAAACGTCGCTCGCGGAGAAGCTAACGAGCTTTTAGCTAAAACTGAACTAGAGGCCAAGCGCCTACTTGAGGAAGCCTCGCGCGAAGCATCCGCGATCCGCGGGGAAATAGCAACCGAGGTCGCCAAGCTTCGAGCTGACACCAAGAGGCAAACAGAATTACAAAAAGCCGAAGCTGAGAAGGACGTTGTCGAAAAACGTCTACTGCTACAAAAACAATCGGTAAGAGAAATTGATGCCGAAAAAGCCGCCTTACTTATAGGCGAGCAGTCGAGAATCGATCTTGAGCTTGAGCTGACCGGAAGAAGAGTCGAGGCTGAGAAGCAGTACCTGGAAAAACACCAGGACGCCGTCCACCAAACACAGAAGTACCTAGACGATGCCAAGCTTCAGCTACAAACCGCTATTGCTAGAGCCAACGCCGCTCAGCTCGAGGCCGAGACCATCGAATCTGCTGCTCGCTCAATAAACAAAAAGACAACCGATGCGGCGAAGCTGCAGGCCGAGACACTTATCGCCAGTGCTGAGGCAGAAGCAAGAAATCTAATTGCCGACGCTAAAGCAAAAATTGCCAAAGAGCTGGACGAGTCAAGCGCAAAGCTAAAACAGCTTGAGGTTGAGCGTAGAACTGTTGGTTCTTACCTGGAGCAGCTAGAAAAAGTGGTTGCTGCTTCCAAGAATTCGTTAAAGTAGCTGATCATGACCGTTCAAAACATGAAAATAGCCAGCGCCTTTCAGTTGGGCTTGTTTGGTGGCCTTGGGGTTTTGACTGCTTTGGTTATTGGTGGGGCTGTGGCCACTCTTGCCAATGTAATCACTTACATCTTCGCGGCAGTGTTTCTAGCCCTAGGCCTTGACCCTCTGGTTTCCAGCCTAGAAAAACTGAAACTTCCAAGACCGCTTGCGGTTCTTACGGTGATTGTTTCATTGCTGGGCTTTCTAGCTCTTATGGTTTGGGCGCTAGCTCCAGCTCTGATTACTGAAGGCACAAACTTCCTGGCAACAGCTCCGGAGCTTATTCGTGACATCACCAAGATCCCTTTGGTTGTAGGCCTAGACGAGCAATTGGGTGGAGCAGTGGGTGGAGCGCTTGCCAACGCCGGAAGCTTTTTAAGCGACTCGGCTAACTGGCCAACCCTGGTTGGAGGAGTCGTTCAGGTCGGAATTAGCTTGTTCAACGGCGCTTTTGGATTCCTGATTATTTTGGTACTGACCGTATTCTTCCTTGCATCGCTCGAACGCTTCAAGGCGTCCCTTACGAAATTGGTTCCTGCCAGCAGTCGTGAGCGTTACACCAAGATATCTCAGCAGGTATCTACCTCTGTTGGAAGGTATGTAATCGGTCAAGTATCAGTTGCCGCGCTAAATGCAACTCTGGCATTTGTGGCGATGAGTGTTGTTGGGCTTCCGTTTGCTTTGGTATTGGCGTTCATTGTTTTCTTACTTGCAATCATCCCTCTTGTTGGTTCGGTTTCGGGCGCCGCGTTAGTGGTTATCGTTGCGGTTGCAGTAAACCCAACCTCGGCTATTGCTCTTGCGATCTACTTCCTGATATACCTTCAGATTGAAGCCTATGTAGTTAGCCCAAGGGTTATGAAAGTTGCCGTATCGGTTCCAGCCCCAATTGTTGTTATCGCCGCACTTTCTGGTGGAGCGTTGCTTGGAATCCTTGGAGCGCTCGTTGCAATTCCGTTTGCAGCATCGATGATTTTTATCGTTCGAGAGATATTCATCCCTCGACAAAACTCTCTCTAGAAGTATTCAGGTAGCGGATAGCTACTAGGTGCTACCACTTTAACTATTTCATTCAGCACTGTCTTAGTTGCTGACTCGCCAACCCAGAGGTGCTTTGCGCCATCAACTGCAATAACTTGGGCCCCGGGAGCCGCCGCAAATCGAACGGTTGCTTCTTTTGGAGCTAGGAACTCGTCATGCTCTGGAACGATTGCAACCAATTTCTTGTCTGTGCCGATCCACTTTGCCAGATCGGCTTCGGTAGCTCTATGAAGAGGCGGGGAAAGTAAAACTGCACCAGCAATGTTTTTGTCGAAGCCGTATTTGATCGCGAGTTCAGTTCCGAAGGACCACCCCACTAGCCACACCGGACCCAGCTTTCTTGCCTCAAGAAATTCAAGGGCGGCTTCAAGGTCCAATCTTTCGGAGACTCCCTCGCCAAAGCTTCCCTCGCTGGTGCCGTGTGGGCTAGATGTCCCGCGGGTATTGAATCTAAGAACAGCTAAGTTTGCCAGGGCTGGCAATCGGTTTGCTGCCTTTCTAAGGATGTGTGAATCCATAAATCCACCGTGAGTGGGTAGTGGGTGCAAAGTTAGCAACACCGCTGATGGCGCGGACTCAACCGGCATGGCTAATTCGCCAACGAGATTTAAGTTGTCCGAAGTTCTTAGGGTGATGGCCTCACGCCTGGAAGGAAGATCGGTGGA
>JBIIQC010000024.1:0-15857 GCA_044342295.1 Rhodoluna sp.
GCCGTTGATGATGTCAGCACACTCAGCAAAGCTGGTGCACTTGGTACCTGAACCGGAACCTCCAGAAACTTCCTGAAGCTTGCCGGCCATGTCAACGCCCTCTACTGATCCAGCAGCAAGTGCTGCAAGAGCTAGAAGAACAACTGCGTCGTAGGACTCAGGACCGTAAGAGTAAACCTCTTCTAGGTCTGCGTTACCTTCTGCCACCCAGTTGTCGTTCATTCTGGTTAGGAAGTCAGGGATAGTCCTTGTGTCCAAGCCAGGAAGAGTTCCCTTGGCACCAGTTAGAGTTCCAGGCTCAAATACCTCTGAGAAGTTAGCAAGGTTTCCATCAACAAAGTAAAGATCCTCTGCTGGGAATCCGCTTAGACCAGGAATAATGGTCTTTACTTCTTCGAAGGTGATCAGAACGATTGCGTCTGGGTCTGTTGCAAGAACTTCAGCAATCTGAGATGTGAAGTTAGTGTCACCGGTGTTGTAGGTCGGTGCAGCTGTAACTTCTCCACCTGCAGCTTCGAAAGCCTCAGTTACGAAACTAGCAAGACCAGTTCCGTAGGAGTCGTTTAGAACGATCATCGCGATCTTCTCGTGACCATCAGCAGCGATTAGGTTACCAAGAACCTCACCCTGTAGAACGTCAGAAGGAGCAGTACGGAAGTACAGTCCCTTGTCGTCGTAGGTGGTCAACGTAGCAGAAGTGTTCGCAGGTGAGAACTGAATCACTCCAGCTCCAACAACCTGGTCAATGAACTGCAATGAGGTACCAGATGATGCAGCACCAAGGATTGCGTTAACTCCAGCGTTTAGAAGACGAGGGATCTCGGTCTCGTATGCCTTGTTGTCGGTGTCACCAGAGTCTCCCCAGGTAACTTCGATCTGAACACCCTTGTCAGCTTCGTTGATCTCCTTGATAGCAAGAGCAACACCAGCTTCTTCAGGTGGGCCTAGGAAGGCCAAGTTACCGGTCTGCGGAAGTGCAGTACCGATCTTTAGTGTTAGCTCGCCGCCAGCAGCGCCACCGTCTCCGGTTGCTGCACAGCCAGAAAGAACCAAAGCAGCAGCAGCAAGAGTTGCAACTGCAGTAGCGGTCTTTCCGTTACGACGAGAGAATGAAAATGAGCTCATTTTTCTCCTTATATATAATGGTTTTGAACCAGTTCCGAGGAACATGGTTCAAGTTCCCAAGTATAGATTGGCTAAGTTTCAAAAACCATAGCCTTCAAGCCCCACTTGACTCTTCTGGATTTCGTAGCTTTGAAATCGGCTAAAAATAGGCAAAAAAGCCTGTATTGATGGCTGAAATGACCGATTTGCTTCGAAATCAGTTGTCAAAACCACCTTTTTGGGCTTTATTACAATTCGGTTTCAAAATCTGAAAACAGGTCTCCGTTAGGAAATCTGAGGGGTTGTTGGCTTACCTCTGGTGGTGAGCTGTCTTACAGCGTCGAAAGACAAGATAGCCAGTGCCAGCCAAACCATAATGAACCCAAACCACCGAGCAGGCGCCATTGGCTCCTGGAAATAGAACAGCCCAAGTAAAAACTGCAACGTTGGGGTCAAGTACTGCATAAAGCCGATGTAACTTAGCGGCACTCGCTTAGCGGCTGCTCCAAAAAGCAAAAGGGGAATAGCAGTGAGGAATCCATAGGCTGCCAAGCCAAGCGATGGTAACAACCCTGCAGATCCAAACTGAATCCCAGAGAAGGTTGCCAGAAACACCAACTGGGCGATTCCTAACGGAAGAAGCATTGTTGTTTCAATGGTGAAGCTATTCAATGCGGAAACTTTTCCGCCCAAGCGATTTTTTGCAAGACCGTAGATGCCAAAAGATAATGCAAGAACCAAAGCAATAATCGGTGGCTGTCCAAGACTAAAGGTCATCACCATCACTGCAGCAGTTCCAAGACCAACGGCTATCCATTGCAAAAGGTTTAGCTTCTCTTTTAAGAAAATTGTTGCGAGCGCTATTGTCACAAGTGGATTGATAAAATACCCAAGCGAGGCTTCTATCACGTGGCCATCAGCCACTGCAAATACGTACACTTGCCAGTTGATGTAAATCACTACAGCTGCAAGGGATATCCAAAGCAGCTGCTTGGGTTGACTAAACACCGCTTTGTATTCGGCAAATTTTCTAGTAACTAAAATTGCGCCAATTCCAAAAACGAATCCGAAGATAACTCGCCAGACCACAATCTCAAACGGTTCAGCAAAAGACAGTGCTGCGATGACTATTGGGAACGAGCCCCAAATTAGGTAGGCAGAAAGACCGTAGCCAATACCTTTGCCTATAGCTTTCTCACTCACAGACTAAATCTAGGGGTAAATAAAAACCCCACAGGCAAGCTAGCCTGTGGGGTTATTAAAAAAACGACTACTTGGTTACGATCGCCAATACGTCTCTGGCTGAAAGTACTAGGTACTCCTCGTTGTTGTACTTAAGCTCAGTGCCTCCATACTTGGAGAAAATCACCATATCGCCAACTGAAACATCAACCGGGATTCTTACTCCCTTGTCGTCAACGCGTCCTGGCCCAACGGCGATAACTTCAGCCTCTTGGGGCTTTTCCTGAGCAGTGTCAGGAATTACCAGACCTGAAGCAGTTACCTGCTCGGCAGCTACCGGACGAACAACAATACGATCTTCAAGCGGCTTGATTGAAACCGACATTATGACCTCTTCTTTGTCTAAGTTTTAGGTGGATTAGCACACTCGAGGTGAGAGTGCTAACTAAACAATAGCACGGGATACGGGGCTCGGCCAAGGCGGGCTTGGTAGCCTGTAGCGATGGAGCGCGAGGACTTTATTAGGCTAGCTAGCCCTGGAGGCCAGTTATTACTTGATGAGCTGGTCTACTCCTCCGATACCGATGTACTAAAGCTGGTGGCTGGGCTAAGAAAAGCAGGCCATGATCCAATGACCGTGGCGGCGGCCCTAACCCAGGCAAAGCTTCGAAAAAGGGCGGTAGCCAAGTTCGGAGATTTTGCCTCCAGCATGCTCTTTACCGAGGCCGGGTTGGAGCAGGCTTCCAGGCTCAAAATCGCTGCCTTACACGCTGGCAGGTTCCGGGCGGCAGGCATAAAAGAGGTAGCAGATCTGGGTTGTGGCATAGGCGCGGAATCAATGGCCATGGCCGCACTTGAGATTAGGGTCCGAGCCTTTGAAATTGATGAGGTTACGGCAGCCATTGCCACCTATAACCTGGCGGCATTTGAAAACGTAACTGTTGAGCAAGAAAATGTTGAGGATCTGGATCTTTCCCAGTTCGAGGCATTGTTTTTGGATCCAGCCAGAAGAGATCTAACTGGTCCAAAAAAGGCCGAGGCCCAGAGGCATTTTGATCCGGCTAACTACTCGCCGAATTTTGATTTCTGTCTAGCTGCGGCCAGGTCAAAACCAACCGGAATAAAGCTTGGGCCTGGTCACGACAAGCGGCAAATTCCAAATGATGCCGAGGCTCAGTGGGTTTCAGTTGAAAGCGATTTAGTTGAACTTGGATTATGGTTTGGTTCACTCAAGCGAGAAAACATTGCCCGCTCGGCACTTTTGTTGGACACTAGTGGCCAACACGAGATAACTTCTGCAGAGCCCGACAGCCCAAACGCGCCACTTGGCGAGTTGGGCAAATATATTTACGAACCCGATAACTCACTGATTCGCTCTAGATTGATTTCGGATTTTGCTGAACCACTTGATTTGAAAATCATCAGCCCAGACATTGCTTATCTGACCTCAGATGAAAAAATCAGCTCGCCATGGATGCGCGGGTTTGAAGTGATTGACAACTTAGTTTTTGATCGCAAGCAGCTCAAGGCATATGTGAAGAAAAATGGAATCGGAATTCTAGAAATTAAAAAACGAGGTTCCGATATTTCCCCCGAAGAGCTAAGGCGTGAACTCTCCCCCAAAGGGGAAGGCGCCGCCACTCTGGTTGTTACCAGAGTGGGCGACGCCCACCGAGTGCTAGTCACGCAACCCATCAGCTGACTAGAAGTTTTTTGTTACCAGTCCCAGCCCATTCGGTTTCCCATGTCCATTCCGTACCTGTTCTTTAGGTACGCTCCGGCAATTAGGAATCCAATGCTTGCCAAGAACCAGGCGGCGATTGTTACGTAGCCCACAATGGTTCCCGCCAGGGCTAGTCCGCGACCGCTTTGGCCAGATTTCTTAATCTGGGTTAGGGCAACGTGTCCTGTGATGATGGCAGCTACCGCTCCAATGGAGGTGAGGGCTGTAGCGATTGAAACAACCGCTAGGGTATTGAGTTTGGTGAAATCGAACTTCTTGTCTTTCTCGGCCATTGTTGGCTCCTTCTATTGATTTACCTAGTTCCATTTGAGCACCAGAGTCTGGGGAAAGGGTTCGGTTTAGCTGTCAGTAGGCTGTGAGTAGAAATGCCCAAGTTTTGGCCATCTTGGCCCAAACCGCCATAATTAGAGCTATTCCCAACGCGTCCCAGGAGCAAAGCAATGTCGGTTATCCAAGGAGAAGTCCAGGTTTTGGACCCAATCGGACTCCACGCTAGGCCTGCGAGCCAGATCGTAAATCTGGTCAAAGACTCTGGGCTCGAAGTGATGATCGGTAAACCAGGAGAAGAGGCAGCGAAAGCCAACTCAGCCCTAAGGCTTTTGGCTCTAAAGGTTGCAACCGGGCAGACTCTCGTGGTTCAAGTTCCAACCGAAGATGAACCGCTTGCAACAAAGCTGATCAGTGAGATTCAAGAAATTCTCAAGGGCGAATAGTTGTCTGCCAAACCAGGAACAATTCTTAGCGGTCTAGGCGTTGGACTTTCGCCGGCCCTTGGAGAAGTGTTGGTTGTTGAGCACTCGCAACTTATTCCCGAGTGGACAAAGTCAACAAAGACTCCCGAACAGGAAATCTCCGAACTAACAGATGCTATTTCCTTCGTTGCAAATCACTTGGATGAGCTTGGTGCCAAAGCTGGTGGCACCAGCGCAGAAATTTTTGAAGCGCTGAAATCTCTTTTGGAAGACGATGAGCTTCTCGAAGTTGCATCTTCGAACATTGCAGATGGTTGGAGTGCGGCGGCGGCTTTTGGAAAAGCGGTGGATGAGTTCGCCGAGCTACTAAAAGGAGACCCGACTTTCGATGAGCGGGTTGCCGATTTTCAGGACCTGTCAAAAAGAGTCCAAGCAAAGTTAGCTGGAATCAAGCTGGATCTTGATCTGCCAACTACGGGAAAAATTGTGCTGGTTGGCGAAGACTTCTCCCCTGCCGATACGGCCCAATTCACCGATGCGGTCGTTGGCGTTGTCACTCTAAAGGGCGGACCGACTTCACACACCGCAATCATCTGCCGTTCCAGAAATATCGCAGCTGTTGTTTCCTGCCCTAGTGCCAGCGAGCTGGCTACTGGCGACAAGGTCTTGGTGGACCCAGTTGGCGACAGGGTGGTTGTTGGCGACGACGTATCGCTGGCAACCCAAGCCATCAACTTTGTCCCAATTGGCGCTACGTCCCTGATCCCAGTGCGCGCCAATGTCGGATCGCTAGATGATGCCATTTCGGCCAGCAAAACCCTGGCCGACGGCGTCGGGCTGTTTAGAACTGAGCTTTTGTATTTATCCTCCTCCCACGAGCCATCAATTGAGCAACAGGCAAAAAGCTATAGCGAAATCTTGAAGGCTGCCCCCGAGGGGCCAATCGTGGTTAGGACCATTGACGCCGGAAGCGATAAGCCAGTTCCGTTTTTGAATATGCCGGCCGAAGAAAATCCCTCCCTTGGCGTTCGAGGGTATCGACTGCTTGCTGATCACCGCGAATTTGTCGAGGGTCAACTCAAAGCATTGGAGCTCGCACGCCAAGAATCAGGTCGCGAGGTCTGGGTTATGGCCCCAATGATTGCAACTGTTGACGAGGCAAAGACTTTTGCGGAGTTGGCTCGAAGTCTTGGCAAATACAAAGTTGGGATAATGATCGAGACTCCTTCGATTGCTTTGCTAGTTGATCAACTTGCTGGAGTTGTTGATTTCGTATCGGTTGGAACTAATGACTTGTCTCAGTATCTTTTCGCAGCAGACCGAATGAACCCATCGCTTGGGGCACTTTTGAATCATTGGCAACCAGCACTAATTAAGTCACTAGCTCAAATTGCCAAGGATGCAAAACAGGCGGGAATTTCATCTGGTGTCTGCGGTGAAAGCGCTTCTGATCCTGCTTTTGCAATTTTGCTGGCTGGCCTTGGTTTTGACTCAATAAGTGTTTCCAGATCTCAAGTTGATGCAGTGCACAACGCGCTTTCCTCTCTTGAGCTACTAGACGCGCAAAAGGTAGCCCAGGAAGTTCGGAAAGCGACCTCGGCTGAAGCAGCTAAAGCCACAGCTCTTAGGGAAATAGGCGCGAGGTAGGACCCTAATGGAGCTTGGTAACTGGGTTCTTTATCTTTTGGCAGTGACCGGCCTGACCCTAACTCCAGGCCCCAATGGGCTTTTGGCCCTAACTCACGGGGCCATTTATGGCAGGAGAAAGACACTTTCTACCATTTTGGGTGGGTCAGTTGGTTTTGCAACGGTCATAGCCTTGTCGATGTTTGGTATCGGTGCCCTGCTAGCCGCATCAGTTGAGATACTCACTGTGCTGAAATTTGTTGGTGGAGCGTACTTGATTTGGCTTGGAATTTCAGTTTGGCGCTCACCTGCCATTGGCGCGCAAGATACTAAACCGGTTAGTAACGTGAAGGGCTCTTACCTTTTTAGACAAGGTGCTTTAGCGGCACTCACCAACCCAAAAGGAATATTGTTTTTTGTAGCCTTCTTACCGCAGTTTATTGATCCAAGTACTTCCCTGCTCTCGCAGTTTGTAGTTATGGCACTAACTTTTGTAGTTATTGAGTTTATCTACGAATACGTGGTTGCTTCGCTTGCCAATACTTTGAAGCCAGCTCTCGCGAAGTTTGGGAAACGAGTCAACCAAGTTTTTGGTGGAGTGTTTATAGCAATTGGTGTTGCTCTTCCGCTTCGCGGCTAGAAATCAATTGTTGAGTAAACCCCAAAGTCTAGATTGTTTGGCTTCACGCCTGTCATAACCATTTGTGCACCAAGGGACGCAATCATCGCTCCGTTATCTGTGCAGAGAGAAAGAGCTGGAATTCGGAGCTCAATTCCGGCTTCGGCGCACCTGGTAGTGGCAACTTCACGAAGTCTCGCATTGGCAACAACGCCGCCTCCAAGAATTAGTCTTGGGACATTGTTATCAAGGCAAGCGTTGATAGCCTTGGTGACCAAAACATCAACAACGGCTTCTCTAAATGATGCGGCCACATCTGGAACAGAAATTGCTTCGTCCTTTGATTCGGCCAGCTCGACGTGCCTCGCTACGGCTGTTTTTAAACCGGAGAAGCTGAAGTTGTAGCGGTTGTGTTCCATGTCTTTAGGAAGGCTCAGCCCCCTTGGGAACCTAATGGCCTTTGGATCGCCTTCCTTGGCTGCCTTATCTATCTCGGGACCGCCCGGATATGCAAGGCCAAGGACCCGAGCGACCTTGTCAAAGGCCTCACCCGCGGCATCATCTACGGTCTCCCCGAGCAATTGCACGTCATTGAGAATGTCCCTAACTAGCAATAAAGAGGTGTGGCCTCCGCTAACAAGCAGTGCAATAGTTGGGGTTTCGAGCTTGCCACGCTCCAAGATGTCCACCGCTACGTGAGCCACTAAGTGATTTACTGCATAGATTGGTTTGTTCAACGAGACAGCTAGGGCTTTAGCTGCACCCACTCCAACCATCAGGGCTCCTGCAAGTCCCGGACCGTTGGTTACGGCCACTGCATCAACCTGATCTATTGAAATCTTTGCATCAGTGAGAGCTTTGGCTAAAACGGACTCGAGGGCTTCGAGGTGGGCACGGGCTGCGATCTCTGGAACCACACCGCCGAATCTTGCGTGTTGATCCATCGAGGATGAAATCACATTGGCAAGTAACTTATTACCCTGAACAATTCCTATTCCAGTTTCATCACAACTTGTTTCAATTCCCAGAACTATAGGAGCGCTCATTTTAGAACCTCTAAGTCAAGACGCATCACAATTGCTGCAACACCATCTGGTTGGTAGTAATTCTCACGGCGGTCAATAGCTCTAAAACCAAGAGAGCTATACAAACTCTGCGGAGTTGGTTTATCTTCGCGCACCTCAAGAAAAACTTCTTTTGCTTTTTGCTCTTTGGCAAAAGCTAAAAGGCTTTCCATAAGCTTTCGCCCCACACCTAAACCGCGATGGCTTTCGCTAACCGCAATTGTTTGAATATCGGAACTAGTTGTAGTGGGCAGTTTGCTAAGGCCTGCATATCCGATCAAGGAATTGCTTTCTTCAGCAACAACATAGGTTGTGTGCGGGGCAAGTAGCTCACTTTTCATATTTGATTTAGACCAGGCGTCGTTGGCAAAACATGCCTTTTCAATCTGCATGATTTGCTCGAGGTCAGCTTCGGTCGCAATTCTTATCTGATGGCTCATCCAGAAACCTTCTTGGGGTTTGCGTAGGTAGCATCAGGTTCTCTGAGGTAATTGGCCAAGATGGGGCCTGGGCGACCTTCTAATAGCTGGGCAATAGCAAGCAGCCCCACGGAAGCTGCGGAAACCGGCTCTGAAACAAGCTGATATGGCTGGTTTTCGGACTGGAGCCTAGCTTCCAGCTCTGCTTGCTTGCTAACACCTGGAACCAACAAGGCCTTAGGGGTTCCACTGGGGCTCTTGCCTTGATAGAGCGCATAGTAAACCTCAGATCTTCTAGCATCTGCAATTACCAAGGTTGGCTCAGCAAGGTCTAACCCAAAGGCAATCGCGTCTAAAGAGCCAACGCCATGAAGAGTCGCTTTCGAGCCAGCCGCAAACATTTTGGCTGCTGCAATTCCTACCCGCAGCCCAGTAAACGGGCCAGGCCCAATCCCCACAGCCACGTCGGTGACTTCGGCTGAGCTGAAACCTGATTTCTCAACACAGCTAGCAATAAGTGTCCCAATGTTTTCTGCGTGACGCATTGGATTTGGATCTGTTGCTTCCGATACAACTTTGCCATCGACCAGAACGGCCACTGAAGTTCCCTGAGAGGTGTCTAGTGCCATAACAATTTGCTTCATTTTGTCTCACCAAGAAATTTTGAGACATCGCTAAATCTCCCCTGACCGGAAACAGTTAGCTTACGGTCTTCGGATTCTAGAAATCTTTCAATGTCAACTTCTAGAAGTGACTCACTAAGGCCTTCGGTGAACCCCCTGCCCCATTCGATAACAGAAATTGAGTTTGAGTAATCGATATCTAAATCGTCTAGTTCCCTAGGAGCAGACAATCTATACGCATCGATGTGAACAAAAGGTGTTCCTGAAGATGTTGGGTGGGTGCGGGCAATCAAGAATGTCGGCGAGGAAATACTTCCCTGCACCCCAACGCCTTCTCCGATTGATTTGGTAAGAGTAGTTTTTCCGGCACCCAAAACGCCGTTGAGTGAAACCAAATCTCCTGGCTCCAACAGCGAGCCCAATCGAACGCCAAGCTCATGCATCTGATCTTCGTTCTCAATCAAAATCGAAAGTTGCTTAGCGTTACTCAACGAAAGACCCGCTTTGCCCGGCCGCCCATCTTGGTGACTATTTCATAATTGATTGTGCCGGCCGCCAGGGCTAGATCTTCAGCGCTTGGCTCACCCTTGGTGCTATCGCCAATTATTACGACCTCATCGCCGATCTCAGCTCTATCGCTACCTAAATCCAAAATGAACTGATCCATGGCCACCCTTGCTAGAACTGGGTATTTCTTGCCATTTAGAGAGACTTCGGCTTTCCCGGTTGCTACTCTCGGAAACCCTTCGGTGTAACCGAAGGGCACTAGGGCGAGCGTGGACGAGGCTTTGGTGGTGTGCAGGTAGCCATAGCTAACCCCATGTCCTGCTGGCACTTTCTTGATGTGCACAACCTCGGAGGTGACTCTCATCGCAGGAAGCAGTCCATTATCCCTTGCGATTGCCTCTGGGCTGGGGTCAATGCCGTACATAGCGGCACCGACTCGAACCATGTCCAACCTGGTACTTGGATATCTCAAAGCTGCAAGGCTAGCGGCGATGTGGCGAATCTTGAAAGTGGCACCCAGCTTGGCTGCTGTCTCGATGGCTTCCTCAAACACTCGAAGTTGCTCTAGATCATCTTTCTCACTGGTGCCAGAAAGGTGAGAAAAGACTCCTTCTAGTTCAATAGCCCCGCTACCGGATAGCTCAACAGCTTTTTTGATCAGCTCAGGCCAGCTCGCTAGATCAGCGCCGTTTCTACCGAGTCCAGTGTCAACTTTAAGGTGCACCTTGGCAACCTTGCCAACTTTCTTTGCGGCAGTCGCGATGTTTTCCAAAGTTGCAATAGCAGATGCGCCAAGTTGAATATCAAAATTGATAGCTTCTTCGAACTGTGTGCCCTTGCCGTGGAGCCACGCCATGATTGGAGATTTGATTCCGGCTTGGCGAAGCTCCATGGCCTCATCTATGTCTGCCGTTCCAAGAACATCAACACCAATTGATTCAAGCTTCTTGGAAACTTCAATCATTCCGTGGCCAAAAGCATCAGCTTTCACAATTGCTAAAACTTGACCACCAGTAATTTCCTTTAGCGTCTTGTAGTTATTTGCAATTACCTCTAAATCAATAGTGATGGTTCTCAATTTGTAACCTCGGCTACCACGTAGGCAACGGCCATGTTTCCATCGTGACTCAAAGAAAGATGAAGCTGGCTAATGCCGTGGGACTTGATGGTCTGCTCGGTCTCGCCGGTAAATTCAAAATACGGTTTGCCCGCTTTGTCCTTGGCAACACTCACGCCTTGAAAAGAAAGTCCCTTGGCTTTGCCAACTGCCTTCACGAGCGCTTCCTTAGCTGCGAATCTGGCAGCTAGGGATTGGGAAGAGAGCCCTCGCTCGCTCTCGGTGAATAACCGGTCACGAAGCTTTGGGGTTTGGTCTAGGGCCTTCTCGAATCTTTGGATGTCAACTAGATCAACACCGATTCCAAAAATCATTACTCGACCGTGACTGATTTTGCCAGGTTCCTCGGTTGATCTACATCGAGACCCTTAGCGGTTGCGAGCTCCATGGCAAATGCTTGAAGTGGAATAACGGTCAAAATTGGTGCCATCAGCCACTCGGTTGCAGGCACGTACCAAACGTTGGCGGCATAGTTTGCAACCTCGGTGTCGCCCTGGACCGCAATAGCTATTACTTCAGCGCCACGGGCTTTGATTTCTTGAATGTTGGAAACAACCTTGGGGTGCAGGGGATCTGCTGGCGCTGGAAGAATCACAATCACCGGCTGTCCCTCTTCAATCAACGCAATAGGGCCGTGCTTTAGCTCACCGGCAGCAAAACCTTCAGCGTGGATATATGCAAGCTCTTTGAGCTTGAGCGCTCCCTCCATAGCCACTGGGAACCCAACGTTTCTTCCGAGGAACAAAACTGTCTCAGCTTTTTCCATCTTCTTGGCAAGATCCGCAACCTGACCAAGTGAAGCTAGTGTCTCTTCGACCTTGGCTGGAAGTTTCATTAGCTCTTTTCCAAGAGCCATTAGTTCATTGCGATCAAGAATTGCTCTATTGGTTGCGAGGAATAGAGCCAGTAGATAGACAGCAGTCATCTGAGCGGTAAGGGCTTTGGTGGAAGCTACCGCAACCTCGGGACCAGCGTGAGTGTAAATTACTGCATCGCTTTCGCGAGCCAAAGTTGCACCCTGAGTATTACAAATTGCCAAGACCTTGGCACCTTGCTCTTTAGCAAAGCGAGTTGCCATCAAGGTGTCCATGGTTTCACCGGACTGGCTAACCGCGACAATCATGGTCTTAGAAGTAAGGATTGGGTCACGGTATCTAAACTCGTGCGCTAGCTCAACCGATACCGGAATCTTGGCCCACTTCTCGATAGCGTACTTTGCAATCTCGCCCGCGTAGCTTGCTGTGCCACAGGCAACAACAATGATGCGTTCGATTTCATCGAAGTACTTCTTATCTAGAGCATCTAGGTCGCTAAGAGTAACTAGACCATCGGAATTGATTCTTCCCATCATGGTGTCTGCTACCGCTTGTGGCTGGTCGGCAATTTCCTTCGCCATAAACGATGGCCAGCCGCCCTTGGAGGCCTGGGATGCGTCCCAGTCAATTTCAAACTCTTTGCTAACTACTGGAGTTCCATCGAAATTGGTAACGGTCACCGAAGTAGAACTTAGGCTAACGATTTCATCTTGGCCTACAGATATTGCCCGCTTGGTGTGCTCAACAAAAGCTGCGACGTCACTTCCTAAGAAGTTCTCGCCATCGCCTAGTCCAATAACTAATGGGGCATTTCTTCTGGCGGCAAGAATCAAGTCAGGGAAGTCCTCGTGGATGATCAAAATAGTAAACGCTCCATGCAGGCGATTCACTACTTTTCCAAAAGCCATGGCTAAGTCGCCAGAATTTTCAAACTCTTTGGCAATCAAATGCGCTGCTACCTCTGAGTCGGTTTCGCTGGCGAAACTGGTTCCAGAAGCCACCAGTTCCTGCTTTAGCTCGGCAAAGTTTTCGATGATTCCGTTGTGAATCAGGGCAAGTTTTGAAGGAGAGCCACCTAGATGTGGGTGGGCGTTTTTATCGGTTGGGGCACCGTGGGTTGCCCAACGGGTATGACCAATTCCAGTCTTGGAAGATTCCAGTGGGTTGGCTTCTATATCTGCAACCAGGTTGTCTAGCTTTCCAGCTTTCTTCCTGGTCTCTAGTGTTCCAAGCGCGGTGATCACAGAGATACCAGCGGAGTCATATCCGCGATACTCGAGACGCCGCAACCCCCCAAGAATTACATCTTTGGTTGATTTCGGTCCTACATATCCAACTATTCCGCACATACCTCTAATTTACGGCAGAATGGCTTGTTGTGAGTGCTTCCAGTTCCCCTTCAACCCCTGTAAACCAGGGCGAGCTGACCCCATTTGTTGAAATATTGCGATCCGACTGGTCTCAGTTAGGAAATTCAACAAAACAGCCTTTGACCGAGTCAGAAATCTCTCAAATTAGAGGTCTCGGTGACTTTCTTGACCTCACCGAAGTCGCAGAAGTTTATTTGCCCCTTAGCCGTTTCCTAAATTTATACGTCACCAAGCACGCCGACATCCATAAAGCAACTAGTGATTTCCTAGGAGAGCGCGCCAAGCCTGTGCCGTTCATTATTGGTGTCGCAGGTTCTGTCGCTGTTGGTAAGTCCACCGTCTCGAGATTGCTGCGTGAACTTCTAAGTCGCTGGGAAGGAACTCCAAAAGTTGCTCTGGTAACTACCGATGGATTCCTTTATCCAAATGAGGAATTAGAAAAGCGTTCCATCATGGAGCGCAAAGGTTTCCCTGAATCGTATGATCGCTTGGCTCTAATCAAATTTGTTTCAGACATAAAAAGTGGCAAAAAAGAAGTTTCCGCACCGGTGTATTCGCACCTGACTTACGACATCGTCCCAGGCGAAGAAGTTGTTGTTGACTCCCCAGATGTTTTGATCATTGAGGGACTCAATGTTCTCCAGGGTCCTGGTCTGGATCAAGATCTAACCCTGAGCGATTTCTTTGATTTCAAGATTTTCGTTGATGCGGAAACTCAAAATATCTCCAAGTGGTTTCTAAACCGATTCCACGCGCTGCGAGAGTCGGCCTTTACTAACCCGGAAAGTTACTTTCACCGCTACGCGGAGATGCCTCTAGAAAAAGCACTGGCCCGCGCCACCGAGATATGGGAAACCATCAACTTGCCAAACTTGACTGCGAACATATTGCCCACAAGATCCAGAGCTACCTTGGTTTTGAAAAAAGGTGACAACCACCGGGTGGAAAGCGTGCTTCTAAGAAAGCTTTAGCTGCTTTTCAACTACCCTGGCGATTCGCTCAGCCCAGCTCTGGGCTGTTCCAACGTCTTGGGCTTCCACCATGACGCGCACCAGTGGCTCCGTTCCAGAGGCCCTAAGTAGTACTCGCCCTGTCTCGCCAAGCTCGGCCTTAGCTTCTTGAACTACTTTTTGTAGCTCTGGGTCGGAATCGACTTTGGTTTTATCTACCTCAGGGACGTTGATTAGCACCTGTGGGTAAACGGTCATGGCGCTGGCTAGTTCCTGCAGGCTCTTACCGGTTGAGTTCATCTGGGCTAGTAGCTGAAGACCTGTCAGGACGCCATCGCCGGTGGTGGCGTGCCTTGCAAAGATAAGGTGTCCTGACTGCTCGCCTCCTAGGGTGTAACCGCCTTCGCGGATAACTTCTAGCACGTAGCGGTCTCCGACCTTGGTCTCAATCATTTCAATGCCGGCTTGCTTCATGGCAATTTTTAGACCTAAGTTACTCATCACGGTTGCAACCAAAGTGTTTCGCGATAGATCCCCCCGTTCCTTTGCTGCAACAGCCAATATGGCCATGATCTGATCGCCGTCCACAATGGCTCCGGTTGCATCAACCGCCAAAGTTCTGTCGGCGTCACCGTCGTGAGCGATTCCAACATCAGCACCGTGCTCTAATACCGCTGCCTGCAAGGCACTCAAGTGAGTAGACCCGCAACCCAAGTTGATGTTGTAACCATCAGGTTCGTTACCAATTACAACTACTTCAGCACCGGCATCTTTGAATGCCTTTGGGGCGATATCAGATGCGGCGCCATTGGCACAGTCCACAACAACTTTGATCCCCGACAAGCTGTTTGGAAGTGTGCCTTGAAGGTGAACCAGGTAGCGGCTCTTTGCGTCTGCAAAAGTTTTTACGTGACCAATTTCCGCACCGATTGGAGTGAGAGGTTTAGCAGAAAGCGCCTTTTCAATTGCATCTTCGACTGCGTCATCGAGTTTGTGTCCACCGCGGGAGAAAAACTTGATTCCGTTATCGGGGGCTGGATTGTGGGAAGCGGAGATCATTACGCCAAAGTCGGCGTCTAGATCTGCTGTCAAAAAAGAGGTAGCTGGGGTTGGAATAACACCGGCGTCGAAAACGTCAACACCACTGCTGGCTAGACCTGCAGAAATAGCCGCAACTAGAAACTCTCCAGAAATTCTTGGGTCGCGTCCGATAACTGCGATGGGTTTTTGTCCACGGGCTCTAGCCTGCTCGCCCAAGACGATAGCGGCAGCTTGAGCTAGCTTCAGGGCTGATTCTGATGTGATGTCTTTATTAGCAAGACCTCGAACACCGTCGGTACCGAATAACCGGGACATGATAAGAAGGTTAGCGAAATCTTGGAAAGATTAGCGCTTGCTGAACTGAGAAGCCTTTCTAGCCTTCTTTAGTCCAGCCTTCTTACGCTCCTTGATGCGGGAGTCGCGAGATAGGAAGCCACTCTTTTTTAGAGTTGCGCGGTTGTTGTCTTTGTCGATCTCGTTTAGGGCACGAGAGATACCTAGGCGAAGTGCACCGGCTTGACCTGCAATTCCTCCACCTGAAATCTTTGCGATTACGTCGTAGCTACCGGAAAGTTCCAAAACTGTGAATGGGTCCTGCACTAGCTGCTGGTGCAACTTGTTTGGGAAGTACTCTGCAAGAGATCTTCCGTTAACTTTGATAACACCAGTTCCTGGAACCATGCGAACGCGAGCGATAGCTTCCTTGCGACGACCAAGACCTGCACCTGGAACAGTTAGCGGGGCACGCACCTTTTTGGTCTCGGCCTTCACTGCCTCTGCAGGAGTCTCGGTTGAGTAGTTAGTAGCTTCTACTTCGGTTTCGTTTTTTGGCAAGGTGATCCTCTAGTTTTCTTGTTTAGCCAGTTGTTACTGGGCTACCTGATCAATTACAAAATTGGTTGGCTTCTGTGCCGCGTGCGGGTGCTCGCTGCCCTTGTATACCTTTAGCTTGGCTAGCTGGTCGCGACCAAGAGAGTTTTTAGG
>JBIIQC010000025.1:0-15750 GCA_044342295.1 Rhodoluna sp.
AAAGGGTGTTCGCGGATTTCGCAGACGGCAGCCAGACGTGTGGTCTGGATAGTTTTTCTTCAGGCATCGTCTCAGTCTAGATATCAATTAAGGATTCAGAGTGTTAAACAAAAAAGTAGCCCCGAAAGGCTACTTACTTGTGGACCTGAGGGGATTTGAACCCCTGACCCCCTGCATGCCATGCAGGTGCGCTACCAGCTGCGCCACAGGCCCTGATGTATAACTTTGTTAGCTTAGCTCAAACTGGGGCTAGCTGACAAAGCAGTTAGTTTCAGCTCTGGGCAGTCGCTCCAGATTCTCTCCAGCGAGTAATACACGCGATCTTCCTCGTGCATAACGTGGCAGATTATTTCTCCAAAGTCCAGAAGTACCCATCGTCCGCCAGATTTACCTTCGCGTCGAAGTAACTTGATACCTTGCTCTAAAAGCTTTTCCTCGATCCCATCGGAGATTGCAACTACCTGTCGCTCGTTTCTACCCGAGGCAATCAGAAAAATGTCAGTTAGTGGCATGTGGGAAGAGACATCAAGTGCGACGATGTTTTCAGCTACTTTGTCGGAAGCCGCCGCTGCAGCAAGTTCTGCAACTTCAATTGCTTTTTTAGTAGCGCTCACAAACACCCATCTTTATAAGATTCCAAGCATAAAAGCAGCAACCGTAAGCGCACCAACGGTAATCATTAGAACAACTGTGGACATAACCGCATAGACCTGTCCCTGGCCTTTGCGGTTAATCAGCGTTAGCTCGACTACCTTAGCTCTAGTTTTAGCTATTCCCGCGGCACGAACTGGGGCCACAGAGGAAACAAAGGAGTTCAGGCTATCTTCAGCAACCGCCTCGTCTGCTTTTTCGCTTTCCAAAATAACGGTGATGCTTCCAGTGGTTGGATCCACAGTTGGAAGCTGAATTGAACCCGTGGTTACTGCAGGGCCAGAACCGGAAAGCACAATTGATCCGCCGAGCATGTCGGGAACCCGATCTAGGATGATCGAAGCTGTTACTGGTTCAATGCCCAAGTTCGCCGTTGAGCCAAAGTTTGAACCTGTTACTGGCTCCAAGAAAATGTCTGGCGTAACAACTTCTGGAACAGAGCCGGTTAGTGTGTGATCATCAAAAAGTGGTGCTCTCTCGGCTGGCGTGGAATCTTTTAGGTTCTCTAGGTCCCTAAGTTCTCGACGAGACTTCGCAACCTGTGGTTCGCTTGGTGGAACGATGTAAGGCTGCGCTCTAGGAGTTTCTACTACTGGAGCCACTGCTTCAGGCACGTAAGGTTTGTAGATTGGGATATCCGTAGCTGGTTGACTCGGCGCTGATAAAGGCTCGAATCCTAAATCTGGGAATGTCTGCTCTACTGGTTGCTGAACAACAGCATTTGACTCCGCAGCTCGACGTTCTCTTCTTGACTGGAAGGTGGGGCTATCGCTCATGAGAGCCCCTTATACAAACCATGCTTACCAATGTACTGAACTACACCATCAGGAACTAGGTACCAAATAGGTTCACCGTTAGAAACTCTGTTCCTACAGTCAGTTGAACTAATTGATAGCGCTGGAACTTCAACAACAGTTACGGTTCCTGCAGGGACATCTGGAATTTGAAGAGCGTGACCTGGCCTACTAACAGCGACAAAGTGTGCCAGATCCCAAAGTCGCTGAACTTCTTTCCAGGCTAGAATCTGCGCAATTGCATCGCTTCCGGTAATAAAGAAAAGTTCTGCATCTGGGTAGCTGTTCTTGAGATCGGTGAGGGTATCAACTGTGTATGTTGGCTTGTCTCTGTCGATGTCCACTCTAGAAACTAGGAATCTCGGGTTGGCAGCGGTGGCAATAACTGTCATGAGATAGCGATGCTCTCCACCGGTTACTTCTGGTTTGTTCTCAGGAGCTCCGGTTGGTACGAATACAACTTGATCAAGATTCAGTGCGGCTGCTACTTCGCTGGCGGCTACTAAATGGCCGTTGTGAATTGGGTCAAAGGTGCCACCCATAACTCCGAGTCGAATTTTAGCCATAGAGAATGTGTAGGCCTAGTGACCTTGCGAACTCGAATTCTTGTGATCGTGTCGGTTGGCTACATCTCGGTAAGAAAAGACAATAAATGCAAGGATGATGAACACGCTCATGGCGATGATGCCGTAAGCCAGCGCAGGGATTGGCAGTTCGCTGTGTTGGATGAACACACCATCAGTCTCAGCAAGTAGTACAGCTAGCAAAATGTTCTCCTTAGAAGTGTTAAAACTAGAATAACCTAGGCCCGCGTTTGGCCGGCACCTCTAGCCAGCCATTTCGTGCTTGTTAGCTCCCTTAACCCCATCGGACCGCGGGCATGAAGCTTTTGCGTTGAAATACCGACCTCAGTCCCGAACCCGAACTGACCGCCATCGGTGAATCTGGTCGAGGCGTTCACCATAACTACCGCTGAATCGATTTCAGTTAGGAATCTTTCTGCATTAGCTTCATTACTTGTGATTATTGACTCGGTGTGATGAGTTGAGAACTTCTTGATATGATCCAGGGCCTCGTCCAACGAAGCCACAATTTTGACCGCTAAATCGAGCGAGTAATACTCCGCGTGCCAGTCCGCTTCAGTTGCCAAAACAGAATCTGGATAGATGCTCTTAACTTTCTGGTCAGCATGAAGAGTGACTCCAGCAGCAACCAAGCGGTCTAGAACCTTAGGAAGAATAGTTGAGGCAACTGCTTCATGGACTAGCAAAGTCTCAAGTGCGTTGCAGGTAGCTGGGCGTTGTACTTTTGAGTTAAACACAATCTCAACAGCCCAGTCTGAGTTAGCAGATTCGTCGATAAATAAGTGGGTAACGCCGTCACCAGTTTGAATTACAGGCACCTTTGCACCCTCAACCACGGCAGATATCAGGCTTGCACTTCCCCTTGGAATCAGGACGTCAATGAGACCACGAGCTGCCATCATCTCGTTCGCTCCTTCTCTACCGAAGTCATCCACTGTTTGCACTAGTTCTGGGCTGAGACCAGAACTTGCCAGAGCGTCTTTGAGAACCTTTGACAGTGCGATGTTGGTGTTTTCGGCAGCGGTTCCACCACGAAGTACAACAGCGTTTCCAGACTTGATTGCGAGAGCACTGATGTCGATAGTTACATTCGGCCTGGCTTCGTAAATGACCCCGATCACACCAAAAGGAACTCTTATCTGAGTAAGGTCTAATCCATTCTCAAGCGTCTTGGCCTGAACGACCTCTCCTATTGGATCTGGAAGCGCGATGACTTGTTGAATTGAATCAGCAAGTGATTGAATCCTTGCTTCGTTGAGCCGAAGGCGATCTTGCAATCCGGTGGCCAAATTTGACTTGACGGCCAGCTCTAGATCAAGTGAGTTTGCCAAGAGAATCTCTGCACTGCGTGCAACAAGTAGCTCAGCAATTGATTTCAGTGCTGCGTTTTTGGAAGCAGTTGAAGAATTTGCTAGCGAGTAGCTAGCGTCTTTGGCTAATTGGATTCTTTGTAACGCGGTCATGACTCGAGCCTAGCCCTGCGACTTAGTTGTTTGTGGTCTGGGTTCGAAGAAGGTTCCAGAATTGCTTCCAGATAGAACTAGTCCAACATTGTCAGCATTGGTGACAATAACTGCTATTCCAGCTTCTGTGCACTCTCTGGCTGCCGCAACTTTTGTGATTGCGCCGCCGGTTCCAACACCCGTGTTGGTTCCACCTATTTCTAAGGAGCTCATGTCCATGTCAAATGGAACGCGGGAAATCAACTTTGCCTCAGGGTTGGTTGGCGGTATGTCGTAAATTCCATCAACATCACTCAGCAGCACCAGAGCGTCTGCGGCAATGAGGTTTGAAACCATTGCAGCAAGGTGGTCGTTATCTCCAAAGCGAATTTCAGTAGTTGCTACGGTGTCATTTTCGTTGACAATCGGAAGAGCCTTTAGTTCAAAAAGTCTCTCTAGGGCCTTTCTGGCGTTGTCTCGACTTTCAGTATTTTCGATGTCAGGAACAGTGAGAAGGACCTGCCCGGCAATAATTCCAAATCTTTCCAGTGACTTTTGATATTTAGAGACCAATCGAAACTGACCAACGGCGGCTAGGGCCTGAAAGGTGTCTAGATCGGTTGGTTTTTTCTCGAAGTCAAAAAGCGGCATTCCGGTAGCAATTGCGCCTGAGGACACTAGAACTATCTGAGTGCCTCGCTCCATGGCCTTAGCTAGGGCATCAACGAGTTGGTCAATCTTGTTTTCGTTTACTCCAGTTACCGAATTTGAACCGATCTTGACAACAATCCTTTTTGCACCAGCAAGCCAGTTATCACGCTCGGACATCTACTTGTCCTCCTCTGGCGCAGGCGTACTCCAAGCTCCCGACTTGCGGTCCTGTTCCATCTGGTCTCGGAATGCGGATCTTGCATCCATCATTTCTTGGTAGCGCTTTCGACGCTCAGCGGTAGTGCGACGATCATTGATCGGACCAAACCTTGGGTCTGTGCCTCTTGGGCTAACTAGCAGCTCGGCAGTAGAGGCAATCGTTGGTTCCCAATCAAAAATAATTCCATCTCCTGGGCCAATCACCACGGTTGAACCAGAGGATGCTCCGGCTTTGAAAAGAGCATCTTCGATACCAATTTTTGCCAAGCGGTCAGCCAGGTATCCAACTGCCTCTTCATTTCCAAACTCAGTTTGGGCAACCCAGCGCTCTGGCTTGGCGCCCAGGATACGGAAAAACTCTTCCATTCCAGATTCTTCACGAACAATGGTGAACTTGCTATCTTCTTTTCTTGCCTGCATCAAGGTGATACGAGGTCTTGTTGGCACATTAGATTTCGCCTGGCGCTCCTGCTCAACAAGCTTTGCCATCGCATACTTTAGCTCTTTGAGACCAGCGTGTGAGGCGGCGGACACCTCGAATACCTGGAAGCCCCTAGCCTCAAGTTCAGGCCGTATAAAAGTGGCTAACTCTTGAGCATCAGGAATGTCTACTTTGTTTAGGGCAATGAGGGCAGGTCTTTTGGTTAGCGGAACTTGACCCTCTGGAACTTGGTAGGCATCGAGTTCTTTTAGCACCTTATCGAGATCTGAAATTGGATCTCTATTCGGTTCAAGAGTCGCGCAGTCAATTACGTGCAGCAGTGCGGCACATCTTTCGACGTGACGCAGAAACTCAAGACCTAAGCCTTTTCCTTCGCTTGCTCCTTCAATTAGTCCAGGAACGTCAGCGATAGTAAACCTTGTTTCTCCAGCCTGCACCACACCTAGGTTTGGATGAAGAGTGGTGAACGGGTAATCGGCAATCTTTGGACGTGCAGCTGAGACCGCAGCAATCAGTGAAGACTTTCCGGCGCTTGGGTAACCAACTAGTGCGATGTCGGCAACGGTTTTGAGCTCGAGTACTACATCGCCTGCCCAGCCTGGAACACCAAGCAAAGCAAAACCTGGAGCTTTGCGCTTAGTTGATGACAGGGCTGCGTTACCAAGTCCTCCGACGCCTCCTTCGGCAACGACAAGTTCCATGCCCGCCTCGTCGAGATCAGCAATGAACTCACCGTTTGGCTTTTTCACAATCGTGCCAACTGGAACTGGCAACCTTAGATCTGCTCCCTGGGCTCCATTTCTAAAATCTCCCGCACCGGCTGCTCCGTCTCCTCCGGCACGATGTGGATGGAAATGGTAATCAAGCAAAGTTGTGGTGTTGGACTCCGCAACTAAGGTGATGGATCCACCGTCTCCACCGTTTGCTCCGTCAGGACCACCAAGAGGTTTGAACTTTTCTCGCTTTACCGAGACGCAACCTTTTCCGCCATTACCGGCGCGCAGATGAAGGGTGACTTGATCAACAAATGAAATCAATTTCGTCCCTTCCTGTAAATAACTAAAGGCGAGCCTTTGGCTCGCCTTTAGTAGAAACTTTTGGTCGTTCTAGACTTATGCAGCCTCAACGATGTTTACTACTCGGCGACCACCCTTGGTTCCGTACTGTACGGCACCTGTGGCTAGAGCGAACAAAGTGTCATCCTTGCCCTTGCCTACGTTCTTACCCGGGTGGAAGTGTGTTCCACGCTGACGAACAAGGATCTCTCCTGCGTTGACTTCCTGGCCTGCGTAACGCTTTACGCCAAGACGCTGTGCATTGGAGTCTCTACCGTTTCTGGTGGAGCTAACGCCTTTTTTGGATGCCATTTGTTATAGTCCTTTACTTGATCTCTAGTACTTTGACGCGGGTAAGTTCAGAGCGGAAACCCTGCTTCCTTTTGTACCCAGTCTTGTTCTTGTACTTCTGAATAATGATCTTCGGTCCACGAAGGTCGTTCATGACCTCTGCGGTTACCTTAACGGAAGCAAGGGTTGTGGCATCGGTTGTGACCTTGTCGCCATCTACCAACAGCAGAGCCGGAAGTTGAATTTTTCCACTTGCGTCAGCCTTTACTCGGTCTAGGGTCACGATGGTTCCAACTGAAACCTTTTCCTGACGACCGCCTGCGCGAACTACTGCGTAAACCACTTGTTTTACCTTTTTCTAAGTTTGGATTGTTGCCACCTGGGCAACAAATCCCTAGTCTAATAGGGCCTAAGCCTTGGGGTCAACCGGTCCATCGCTGGATGCCCGCCTTGGCTTGCGTTTTGCCTCGGGCTTAGCCTCCGGAAGGGCCTCAAGAATGGACTCAAGGCCGACGGCCTTGGAATCGGACACAGGCTCTGCCTTGGCTGGCTTACCGAGGGTGGAAGCGGCGATCTTGGCCATCACGTTATTGATCTCGACAGCCTTTTCAGGGGTCACGACGTTTGCGACATCCATGTGTCCCTTGCGCTTCTTTTCGCTCTTTCCCTCGTTGTTAGATCTAGATCTAACAATTGGCTCGTGATGAACAATCACTCCCCTGGAATCACACACAGCACACGGCTCGCTGAAAGATTCCAAAAGTCCAATTCCCAGCTTCTTTCTGGTCATTTGAACAAGGCCAAGGGAAGTAACTTCGGCAACCTGATGCTTGGTGCGGTCACGGCCTAGGCATTCAATGAGCCTTCTAGAAACTAGATCCCTGTTTGATTCGAGCACCATATCAATAAAGTCAACAACGATGATTCCACCGATGTCACGAAGTCGAAGTTGTCGAACAATCTCCTCAGCAGCCTCCAAGTTGTTCTTGGTTACTGTTTCTTCAAGGTTTCCACCGCTACCGATGAACTTACCGGTGTTGACATCAACCACGGTCATAGCCTCAGTTCGGTCAATAACCAGCGATCCTCCCGATGGCAGGTAAACCTTGCGCTCCAAAGCCTTATCGATCTGCTCGCCTACTCGGTAGTGATCAAAGAGGTCATCCTTGCCCTGGTAGCTTTCAACCCGATCCATAAGATCTGGCGCTACAGACTCCAAGTACTCGGTGATAACCGACTGGGCATCTTGGCCCGCGATAATCATCTTCTGGAAGTCTTCGTTGAACACGTCTCGAACAATCTTGACCAGAAGGTCTGGCTCGGAGTGCAGCAGGGTTGGAGGAGTAGCTTTTTTGAGCTTGTTTTGAATCCCTGTCCACTGAGCCTGGAGTCTCTGAACATCAAGAGTGAGTTGCTCTTCGGTCGCTCCTTCGGCAGCGGTTCTAACAATCACACTTGCTTCTTCTGGAACGATGTCCCTCAAAATCTTCTTGAGTCTTACTCGTTCAGAATCTGGAAGCTTCTTGGAGATTCCATTCATGTTGCCGTTTGGAACGTAAACCACGTATCTGCCAGGCAAAGAAACCTGAGAAGTAAGTCGAGCACCTTTTTGACCAACTGAATCCTTGGTTACCTGAACCAAGATGGTGTCACCTGATTTGAGAGCAAGCTCAATCTTTCTAGGTCTTCCTTCTAATCCATCAGCGTCCCAGTTAACTTCGCCGGAGTACAGCACAGCATTTCTGCCCTTGCCGATATCAACGAAAGCTGCCTCCATGGAAGGAAGTACGTTTTGGACCTTTCCTAGGTAGACGTTCCCAATTAGCGAACCATCTTGGGTCTGCGCAACATAGTGTTCAACCAATACCTTGTCTTCAACAACACAAAGTTGAATCTTGGCATCCTTGGATCGAACCAGCATCATTCGATCTACCGACTCGCGACGAGCCAGGAATTCGGTTTCGGTGATTGTCTGACGACGTCTACCGGAGTCTCGGCCATCACGCCTGCGCTGCTTTTTAGCCTCAAGCCTGGTGGATCCCTTTACTCTTTGTGGTTCGTTGCTTGGCTCCTTTGGAGCGCGCGGAGTGCGGACCTTTACTACAACATTTGGAAGGTCCGAAGACTCCTCGATTGGCTCGCCAGCTCTGCGGCGGGACCTTCTTCGAAGATGAGATTCTGATTCGTTATCGGAACTCTTCTTGTTATTGGACTTCTTGCGAGGCTCAACAGGTGGAAGATCCGGGGCTTGAAAGAGTAGCGAAGTAGCACTGACTGCAGCAGGTTTAGCGCTTGCCTTAGGAGTCAGTGTTTCTGACTCTTTGGAGGAACCCTTTGATTCGGTCTTCTCTTTCTTTGTAGCCTTTGGGTCAGCTTTTTTTGAGCTCTTTGGCTCATCTGATTTCGTCTTAGCCGCTAAAGGCTTCTTGTCTGTTTTCTTTGAAACTTTCTCAGCCTTAGCTGAATCGTCTTTTTCTTTCACCATTTTTGGTGTACTCCAAGCTGCCGATTGGCAAAAGCCCACACACTTTGCCGTTATTCGGCTATCAAATCTGTATCGGCAACTTTTGTAGCCGACTAAAACCTTGGTGGTTGTGAGTCATTGCTGTCACGACGCCCTGCCAGCTGCCCGATGGGTCTTATACCTTGGAGCCGAATGCTCAATAAACCTGCGGCGTCTAGAAGATGTGGCTCTAGCTCACCTACTTATAAGTATGACACCAATTTGGCAAAAGCCCAGAATTGTCGTGGAATACTTGAACTTGTGAGTCAAAAACCAGCTGAACAGAGCCTTATTGGGGCTCCAGTTTCGCTCGCCTGGATGCTGATTGCTGGTGGCGTAACGGGTTGGCTTGCGGCTCTGGCTCTCACAATCGAAAGACTAAGAGTTGCCACTAACCCAGACGCGGTTCTTAGCTGTGATGTGAGCCCATTTATTTCATGCAAGTCAGTAATGCTGACCTGGCAAGCGTCTTTGCTGGGGTTTCCAAACTCACTTATTGGATTAGCGGCATTCGCGGTTCCAATTGTTATTGGTTTCGCAATCTTGGCTGGTGCAAGTTTTGCTAAATGGTTCTGGCAGTTACTAACCCTGGGTATGACTGGTGGATTTGTATTTGTATTTTGGCTCTTTAGCCAGAGCCTTTTTGACATCGGAGCTCTTTGCCCATATTGCATGGTGGCTTGGGCGGGAATGATCCCGATGTTCTGGAAGCACTTCTTATTTGCCGCCAGCGAGGGAATCGTTCCAGTGCCTGTGAAAACCGTTGGATTCTTTGTAAATGCCTATGACTGGCACTGGCTCTTTACGATCTTGACTGTCTTTGGATTAAGTGCAAGCGTTATTTGGAAATTCTGGGACCTGTGGCCCAGCCTGTTTTAGCTAAACCAGATTCCAAGTTCTCTAGTTGCTGATTCAACTGAATCTGAGCCGTGAACCAAGTTCTTTTGAACCTTCTCGCCCCAGTCACGACCTAGATCGCCTCTGATGGTTCCAGGCGCTGCGGTGGTTGGATCGGTAGCTCCAGCTAGGGCGCGGAATCCTTCGATGACTCGATCGCCTTCTAGGCGGATAGCAACAATGGGGCCTGAGGACATGAACTCAATCAGTGGAGCATAGAAAGGCTTTCCCTCGTGCTCTGCGTAGTGATCAGCAAGTTGCTTAGCAGATGGCTGCAACATCTTTAGCCCTGTCACAACGTAACCTTTAGCTTCAATTCGGCGAAGGATTTCTCCGGTTAGTGAGCGGGCAACGCCATCAGGTTTGATTAGAACTAAGGTCTTCTCCTTAGACATTTACTACTCACTTCCTAAATCTTGGCCATCGAGTTTTGCCTTTGCGGCTCTTGCTCTGTCAATTGTGGCACCTGCAATCATCGCCCAGCCCCACATTCCTAAGAATATTGTTCCAAGCAAGTACATCAAGGGAACCCAGATCCCAAGTAGCACCACAATTATCTGCAATACCCAGCCAATGGCGTACGTTCCAGGTTTTCCAAGCACCGCTGGAAACAGCATCAAGATAACCGAAAGCCCTACCCCAACGCCCCAAATAACTGCGGGGTCAGGGTGAACCTGAAGACCAAATCCAACCAAAGTAGCAAAAAACACAACCACGGATTCAAAAACCATAACCAGCGAACCAAGAGTTGCTCTTGTGGTTCTATTCCGCATCGCTTTCCTCCTGAAGAATTTGTAGGACATCTCCCACTAGGGAAATAGATCCCGTTACTACAACCATGCCATCAATTTCAAGAGCAATCATCCGGGCACGCTCGAGTGCGACCCTAACACCGGAAACTGCCTTGGTCTTAGTTCCTGAGTGCTCAATCGCCAACTTCTCTAGGTCTGCAATATCGAGTGATCTGTTTGAAGATGACTCCGTGACAACTAACTGCTCAAAACATCCAGCGAGCTCACCAAAGACTCCAGCCACATCCTTATCGGAGAGAACAGCAACCAAACCAACTAGCGGTTTATCAGAGAATTCAGACTTTAGAGAAACTGCCAAGGTCTTGGCTCCCGCTGGGTTGTGCGCTCCGTCAAGTAACAGCGCCGGCTCGGTTCGAACAAGTTGCAATCTTCCAGGAGAGGAAAGATCAGCTACGGCTGATCGAAGAACATCATCGGCAATTGGAACTTGACCGCCACCCAAGAAAGCCTCCACTGCCGCAATTGCAACTGCGAGATTTGCGCTTTGATGAATTCCAAACACTGGAGCCTCGTAAGGTCCATACTTTCCCGCCAGACCAGATACCTCAACACGTTGTCCTGTTGATGTTGCTTGATGGGACTCAACAGAAAAGTCTTTGCCAAGCTGGAAAAGACCTTCCGCTTTCTCGCTCGACACGCGTTGCAAAACTTGTAATGCCTCGGGCGTTTGATCCGAGGTCACAACCAGGGCTCCCTGCTTAATGATTCCCGATTTGGTTTCAGCAATTTCCGAAATTGTGTTTCCCAGTCTGTCCATATGATCAAGACCAACGGGAGTGAAAACGGCAACGTCACCATCTGCCACATTTGTAGAGTCCCACGCGCCACCCATGCCAACTTCCAGAACAAGAACATCTACCGGAGCATCGGCAAACACCGCAAAACCAAGAACTGAGAGCGCCTCAAAGAAAGTAAGCGGCGCTTCTGATTGGGTAGCTAGCTCCTGATCGACCATGACCAAAATCGGTTCAATGTCCACATAGACGCTATAGAGCACCTCATCGCTTACTGGTTCACCGTCAATTGCCATTCGTTCGGTGAACTTCAAAAGATGCGGCGAGGTGAACCTCCCAGTTCTAAGACCATGCTCGCGCAGGATTCGCTCGATAAATCGGGTAGTCGAGGTTTTTCCGTTGGTTCCAGTGATGTGAATCACGCGGTAGGAGCGTTGCGGGTCACCCAGCAATTCAACCGCTCTTCTGGTGGGTTCAAGTCTTGGTCTGATCTTGTTTTCCGGAACCCGCTTCATTAGCTCTTCCAGAACGAAGGCTGCCTTGGACTCCCAGTACTTTTCGTCGTGAACTTCTGCGCTCAAAGCTTGACTACCGAAATCTGAACCTGCTGATTGTCACCAACTGCAACTGCGTTGGAAAGTGATGCAGACTCGCTATAGGAAATCTCTAGAGTTAGCGTTTCGTTTTTTACAAGATCTTCGTGAGTCTTTACTGCATCCAAGACATCTTTGGCTGCAACTAAAGCTGTGGCAATCCGGTCTGAGACATCAAGATCAGCATCCTTTCTAGCCTGCTGCACCGCACGAACCACATCGCGAGCTAGTCCCTCTGCTTCAAGCTCTGGGGTTACCACCCGATTTAGAATCACAAAACCACCAGCCGGTAAAATTCCAATTAGCTTCTCAGCACTTGATTCGTCCTTGGCAACCAGGTTTAGTTCGTACTCGCCCTCAAATAGTTCAACGCTGTTCACTAAAATCTTGCCCTGAACTTGCTCCCAGTTTCCAGACTTTGCAGCCCCGATAATTTCCTGAACTTGCTTGCCAAGTCTTGGTCCCAATGCGCGAGAATTTACGCTCAGCTGTTGTTCGACTCCAAAGTCTTTGGTTGATTCAACCGCGAGCTCAACAAGTTCGACCTCTTTAACGTTTAGCTCCTCAGCGATAATCGCAGAGAATCCTTCGAGCCCCTTAGCCCCTGGAGTAACAACGGTGAGCTTTGAAAGAGGTAGACGAACCCTAAGTGAATTGGTCTTTCGAAGACTTAGTGCAACAGAGCTAACAATGCGAACCTGATCCATGGATCTAACCAACTCTGCATCGTATTTCAGGTTCGAGGCCTCTGGCCAGCTCTGTAGGTGGATGCTGCGACCGCCAGTTAGTCCGCGCCAGATCTGCTCGGAGATCATTGGAAGTAGTGGCGCGGCAACTCGGGTAACAATTTCTAGAACGGTGTACAAAGTGTCGAAAGCCTCTTCGTTTCCTTCCCAGAACCGGTCGCGAGAGCGCCTGACGTACCAGTTAGTCAACACGTCGCTGAAGTCTCTAAGTTTTGCTGAAGCCGAATAGGAATCATAAAGATTCAAATCCGCTTCGACGCCTTCGACTAGGTCTTTGGTTTTGGAAAGAAGGTACCGGTCTAGCACATCCTTGCTATCCACCGAATACTTAGCCTGGTAATTGGAAGCGTTTGCGTAGAGGCTAAAGAAGTACCAGGTGTTCCAAAGTGGCAACAGCACCTGACGAACACCCTCGCGAATACCCTGCTCGGTGACAACCAAGTTGCCGCCGCGAAGAATTGTGCTGGACATCAAAAACCATCTCATGGCATCAGAGCCGTCGCGGTCGAAGACCTCGGAAACGTCTGGATAGTTCCTTAGCGACTTGGACATCTTCTGTCCGTCGTTTCCCAAAACAATTCCGTGAGAGATAGCCGACTTGAAAGCTGGTCTATCAAATAAAGCAGTAGCAAGCACATGAAGCGTGTAGAACCAACCGCGGGTTTGACCTACGTATTCAACTATGAAATCTCCTGGATTGTGAGTGTCAAACCAGTCTCGGTTTTCAAAGGGATAGTGAACCTGAGCAAAGGGCATCGAACCTGATTCGAACCAGCAGTCTAGAACTTCTGGAACACGTCTCATCATCGACTTTCCGGTTGGGTCATCCGGGTTTGGTCTTACTAGTTCGTCAATGTACGGTCTGTGAAAATCAGTTGGCTCTTTCCCAAAGTCCTTAGCTAGTTCTTCTAAAGAGCCGTAAACGTCAATTCGCGGGTAGTTAGGGTCATCTGATTTCCAGACCGGAATCGGTGCTCCCCAGAAACGGTTTCGGCTAATTGCCCAGTCACGAACGTTTTCTAGCCACTTACCGAATGATCCATCTTTGGTATGTGACGGAGTCCAGTCAATTTCCTGGTTTAGCTCAAGCATGCGATCTTTCACCTTTGTGGTTTCAACAAACCAAGATGAAACTGCCTTATAGATCAGCGGATTCTTGCAGCGGTAGCAGTGTGGATACGGATGGTCGTAGCTTGCTTGCCTTAGCAGCCTGCCATCAGCTTTTAGCTTTTGAGTAATTGGCTTATTCGCGTCAAATACATGCTGACCTTCAAAGTCAGTAATTACTGAATTGAATTGACCGCGCTCATTCACCGAAACGTACACAGGAATGCCAGCCAGGTCACAAAGTTTTTGGTCATCTTCACCGTATGCCGGCGCTTGGTGAACGATTCCGGTTCCCTCGTTATCAGCAACGTAATCTCCAACTAGAACCTGCCAGGCGTTTGCGGTATCAAACTTTGACTCATCCGCGTAGTAATCAAAGATGCGTTCGTAACGAATTCCCGCTAGGTCTTTACCCATAACCTTAGTTTCGATTGCAGCTAGGGCTTCTTCGGCAGATTCGTAACCTAAGTCCTTGGAGTAGTTACCTAACAAGGAAGTTGCGATCAAATACTTGGTTGTTGAATCTCCGCCATCTGCTGCACCATTTGCTCCTGCCGGAACAATTGCGTATTCAATCTCTGGACCTACCGCGAGCGCGAAGTTTGTTGGCAGCGTCCATGGGGTTGTTGTCCAAGCCAGGATGCGAGTCTTGTCATACACTCCCCCAGCAATTGGGAACGTTACGGTAACGGTCTGGTCCTGGCGAGTTTTATAAACTTCGTCGTCCATTCGTAGCTCATGGTTTGATAGCGGGGTCTCGCATCTCCAGCAGTAAGCCAAAACTTTGAAGCCTTCGTAAATTAGACCTTTTTTGTATAGCTCTTTGAAAGCCCAGATCACGGACTCGGTGTAGTTGGTGTCTAGGGTCTTGTAGTCATTTTCAAAATCAACCCAACGAGCCTGTCTTGTTACGTAGCTCTTCCAGTCTTGGGTGTACTTCAAAACAGAGGTTTTGCAGTAAGCGTTGAATTTATCTACGCCGTACTTCTCAATCTCAGGTCTTCCTGAGATACCCAGCTGGCGCTCTGCTTCTACCTCTGCGGGTAGTCCGTGAGTGTCCCAGCCAAAGCGGCGCTCTACTCGGTAACCCTGCATGGTCTTGAATCTTGGGACCAGGTCTTTGGTGTACCCGGTTAGTAAGTGCCCGTAATGTGGCAATCCGTTAGCGAAAGGAGGACCGTCATAAAACACGAACTCTTCGGCAGATTCTGCTTTTCGCTGGTCTATAGAAGCCTGGAATGTGCCGTCTTTGTCCCAGTAATTAAGAATCCGCTGTTCGATTTCAGGGAAGCTGGGGCTAGGAGTTACGCCAGCTGCCTCATCTTCCGAGTTCAGGGGATACATTTTGGGCTTTCTTGGCGTTGTCTTGGGTAATCTCTATCAATGTTAACCTGTATCTAACCCGTTTTTTGGAGACTTTAGCCATGAATAATGCCCGAGGCAATGCAGATAGCTACGCCCGCGCTGCTACCACCCCGGACAAGGTTGGAGTTGAAGGTCTAGAGCAAAAGTGGGGCCCTAACTGGGATAGCTCCAAGACTTACAGCTTCGACAAATCCGCTCCGAAATCGCAAATCTTCTCAATCGATACTCCCCCTCCAACAGTTTCTGGGTCATTGCACGTGGGTCACGTTTTTAGTTACACCCATACCGATCTAATAGCCAGATACCAGCGCATGATCGGTAAAGAGGTCTACTACCCAATGGGTTGGGACGACAACGGATTACCAACCGAAAGACGTGTTCAAAACTTCTACGGCGTTCGTTGCGACCCTAGCCTGGCTTACGTAAATGACTTCAAGCCACCATTTGAAGGTGGCGATGGTAAGTCATCTAAAGCCGCCGACCAAGTTCCAATCTCCAGAAGAAATTTCATCGAGCTTTGCGAGCGACTAACCCTTGAAGACGAAAAGCACTTCGAGGCTCTTTGGCGTCAGCTAGGTCTTTCTATCGACTGGTCACAGACTTACCAAACTATTTCCCCTGATGCTCAGGCAGTTTCACAAAAAGCTTTCCTAAACAACCTCTCCCGCGGTGAGGCCTACCAGGCGATGGCCCCAACTCTTTGGGACGTAACTTTTAGAACAGCGGTTGCCCAAGCAGAGCTAGAAGACCGTGACCAGCCAGGAGCTTATCACCGCATCGGCTTTGATGGACCAGAGGGCAAGATCTTTATCGAGACCACGAGACCCGAACTGATTCCAGCCTGTGTTGCACTTGTAGCTCACC
>JBIIQC010000041.1:0-4104 GCA_044342295.1 Rhodoluna sp.
GACGTTTACAAGAAAATCAAAAGATTCATTGAGAGCGTCTTCACCAAATGAGTATCCGTACTTGGTTGCCAGGCCAGACCCAGCTTCCTTATTTCGAGCCCTCACGGTTAGGTTTTTAAATCCCGCTCCCTTGAATGCCGCCACCACAGCTTTAGCCATACCTCCGGAGCCTCGAACTAAAACTTTGGACGAGCGATCAATTGAAGTGTTGTTTAGCAAAGCCAGCACAGCTTCAAAATCAGTGTTTGATCCAGTCAAGACACCTTCGTTGTTTACAACGGTGTTTACAGAATCAATAGCCTTCGCAGAAGGTTCTAAATCATCAAGCATCGGGATGATGGCTTCCTTGAAAGGCATGGAAATAGATGCGCCTCTAAACCCAAGGGCCCTGATACCTCGAACGGCACCGTCGAGATCAGTGGTTGTGAAGGCCTTGTAAACAAAATTCAGGTTTAGCTCGTCATATAAGAAGTTGTGGAACCTAGTTCCAAGGTTTGTTGGCCTGGCCGCGAGTGAAATGCAGACCTGCATGTCTTTGTTTAGTATTGGCACATTACAAGTCTGGCAGAGCAATAGACTCAAGGTCGATTTGAGTGAAGTTCAATTAGGAGATTCAAACATGGTCGATGCCAACTGGGGTTATCAGGTAGCGGACACGGTTCAGCTTGCCTATCTAACCCGAGCTGGGATTGTTGAGTCTCGTCACCACGGTCTAGTTTGCCTAACTGGACCCGATGGCAAGCTAATTCAAGAGCACGGAAACTCCAGAAAGCTCATTTATCCGCGCAGTGCCGTAAAGCCACTACAAGCTCTAGCTCTTAGAAGAGCAGGCCTAATTCTTTCGGGAGAGCAACTTGCAATGTCGAGTGCCTCACACCAGGGAACCCCCGAGCACATAGAAATAGTGCTCAGCATCCTGAGTGACGCTGGCCTCAGCGAGTCTGATTTGCAGTGCCCGGTGGCATGGCCTGGAAACGCAGTTGCTAGAAGCAAAGCCGAATCAGAAACCAAGGGAGCCTTTAATTGCTCCGGAAAGCACGCTGCATTTTTGGCGGCCTGTGTGAAAAACGACTGGGATACCAAGAGCTATCTTGACCCAAGCCACCCACTGCAGAAATTAATTGTTGAAGTTATTGAGGAATTTTCTGGAGAGAAAATCCCACACTCCACCTTTGATGGCTGCGGCGCTCCGCTTCACCTGATGAGCCTGCAAGGCCTAGCCAAGGCAATTGGAAAATTCGCTGCTACCGAAACAGAAATTCGCGACGCGATGCTTGCAAACCCATGGGTTGTTGACGACCACGGGGGATCAGACACTCTCGTTATGGAACAAGGCATGCTCGCCAAAATCGGTGCAGAGGGCGTCTTTGTTATTGGGCTTGCTTCTGGCCACGGAGTTGCTGTGAAAGTTGCCGATGGCAGCATGCGGCCTGCTGGCTTGGCGGCAATAAAGATGATGCTAAACAACAGCTTGGTGGAGCAGAGCACCTACGACCTACTGTTTTCAAAGTTGAGCATTCCAACCCTTGGCGGTAGCGAAGTAGTGGGCCGGCTAGAGGTAGCTTTTTAATTGCTGGAAAGAAATAGCCCCCTCTAGGGTTAGGTAAATCATGGATCAGCAAACACCCACTCGCCTGATAGGGGTTTACAACGCCGACGGCGGAATTGTGGGGGAGCTCAAGTACTTCTTCGGGCACCTAATTGGGGTCGCTAAGTGTGAGCTTTGCGATGTGACACATTCCCCAATTAGGCGCAAGGCTTCTTTTGACAAGCTCGCCTCGGATCTCAAGTCCGAGTTTGGTCTAGAAATGGACCTAAAGCACCTAAATGAAAGGACCGAATCAGAGATTCGGGCCTCTTCTGGCCAAGAACCCTGTGTTTTGGCCCAATATGCAGATGGTTCCCTGGGGATGTTCTTGGATAGAGCAGAGCTTGCCATGGTCAAGGGTGATGTTGCCAAGTTCGAGGGGATAGTTAGGGCCAGGCTTCGCCTGTTCTTTTAGGCCTTTTTTAGGCGCTGAATATAGACCTCCCCTGGATCTTTAACTTGCATTGACTCGCTGTGGTGTGGCAGGATTGACAAGTTGCTGAGTATTTAGGCCTTTCTTGGTCTAAACCACCTCTGGCTCGTGTCTAGAACCCTTGTAGTACAAGGAATTTAGTCCCCCGGAGGCTACAACAAGAACTTAAACCTTCATCAGTTTTTAGGTCTGGATGTCATTCGACACGCCCGACCGCGGGTGTGGGTGAAGCGATTCAAGTCCTTTGAATCAAACACTTATGACAAAGAAAGTGAGTCACGATGGCGGCACAGAAGATCCGCATTCGATTGAAGTCGTACGACCATGAGGTCATCGATTCATCGGCGCGCAAGATTGTCGACACAGTAACCCGTGCGGGTGCAACTGTTGTTGGACCAGTGCCACTTCCAACTGAGAAGAACGTTGTTTGTGTAATCCGCTCTCCTCACAAATACAAGGACAGCCGTGAGCACTTCGAGATGAGAACTCACAAGCGCGTAATCGACATTATTGACCCAACTCCAAAGGCAGTTGACTCACTAATGCGTTTAGACCTACCAGCCGATGTCAACATCGAGATCAAGCTCTAAGGATAAAAAGATGTCTACCGAAAATAGAACCGTAAAGGGCCTGCTGGGCAAGAAGCTTGGCATGACTCAGGCGTGGGATGAGAACAACAAGATGATTCCGATCACCGTTGTTGAAGCCGGATCAAACGTTGTTACTCAGATCAAGAACCTAGAACTTGATGGCTACCAGGCAGTTCAGGTTGCCTACGGTGCAATAGCTGCTCGCAAGGTAAACAAGCCTGAGGCCGGTCACTTTGCAAAAGCTTCCGTTGCACCTCGCCGCTTCCTAGCTGAGATCAGAACAGCTGATGCAGACACTTACTCAGTTGGACAAGAACTTGGCGTAGAGGTCTTCGAAGTCGGTCAGATGCTTGACGTAGTTGGAACCTCAAAGGGTAAAGGCTTCGCGGGACACATGAAGCGTCACGGTTTTGCTGGTGTTGGTGCATCGCACGGTCAGCACCGTAACCACCGTAAGCCTGGTTCCATTGGTGCAACCTCTACACCGGGTCGCGTATTCAAGGGAACTCGCATGGCAGGTCGCATGGGAACAGACCGCGTAACCGCTATGAACCTAAAGCTTCATGCAGTAGACGCTGAAAAGGGTCTGCTACTAATCAAGGGTGCAATTCCAGGTCCAAAGGGCCAGCTAGTTTTCGTTCGCAACGCTGTGAAGGGAGCCTAGGCAAATGGCTGAGAATTCAATCGACATCGTCGACGTAGCTGGCAAGAAGACAGGCGCTGCAACACTTCCTGCTGAGATCTTCGACGTTCAGACCAACGTTCCACTATTGCACCAGGTTGTTGTTGCACAGCAAGCTGCTGCTCGCCAGGGAACCCAGTCAACACTGAAGCACGGTGAAGTTTCTGGAACCGGTAAGAAGCCTTTCAAGCAGAAGGGAACCGGACGCGCGCGTCAGGGATCACTTCGTGCTCCACAGATGCGCGGTGGTTACATCACCCACGGTCCAAAGCCAAGAACTTACGAGCAGAGAACCCCAAAGAAAATGATTGCTGCTGCAATCAAGGGTGCTCTATCGGACCGCGCTCGCAATGGACGTCTGCACGTAGTTGCAGAGCTATTCAAAGATGGTGCTCCGTCAACCAAGTCAGCTGCTTCGATTCTTGCGGCCCTAACTGGTGGCAGAAAAGCACTTGTTGTTCTAGACCGCAGCGATGACTTGAGCTACAAATCTCTTCGTAACCTGAAGGACGTTCACGTTCTGCCGGTTGACCAGGTAAACGCTTACGACGTAGTACTTAGCGACGACGTTGTGTTCACCAAGGCGGCCTTGGATGAGTTCATCTCAACCGCATCCAAGTCTGCAACCAAGACCGAGAAGGAGGGCTAGTAAATGACTGCCCTAAACAAGAACCCAAGAGACGTCATCTTGCGTCCAATTGTTTCTGAGAAGAGCTACAACCTAATTGACGAAGGTAAGTACACCTTCGAGGTTGACCCTCGCTCAAACAAGACCGAGATCAAGCAGGCCGTGGAGAGCATCTTCAAGGTA
>JBIIQC010000026.1:0-15085 GCA_044342295.1 Rhodoluna sp.
GCTGGAGACAGCGTGGTACTTGCAGACTGGAAGCTTGAAGTTGTTGACATGGACGGCCGTCGAATCGACAAGATTCTCGCCACGAGGATCATCTAGTAGCTACCTACTTAGTTAGTGCCCTATCAAAGAATCCCGAGAGCAAATCCGCGTATCGCTGGGTCTCCGTGAGCATTCCCTCAGTGTGATCAGAGCCTTCAAAAGTTTCTAGTGTGATGTCTGACCCTTGGTCCTTGGCGTAGTTATAGAAATCCACCGAGGACTGATAATCCAATCGTTGGTCAATGTTGCCGTGAAGAATAAGCATCGGTCTGTTTCCCGCAGCCTCAATTCCCTGCATTACTGAAGTTTCAGTCAGGTTCACTCCGTGGAATAACTGTGCCGAGATCAGAGCCAATTGCCACAAGAAACCAGGAAAACCCTGAAACTCAACTTCTCTTGTGGCGGCAGCGTTGAAGTCAAAGATTGTTCCCTCCATCGCGAAGGCTGAAACATTCTCGGTCTTAGCTGGAAGAAGCGATGTTGCAACAGCTCCACCAGAGACCCCGTACATGCCAAGCGATGCTGGCTTGATACCCTTGGTGTCTATCAACCAATCGGCAACTGCAGCGAAGTCAGAGGACTCTTCTTGGCCAGCAGAGTGACGACCGTCGGTGCAAGTGGATTCGCCGGTGTCACGAGTGTCTACTAGAAGCACCTGAAAACCATTTTTTACCAGCATGGCGGATGGAAGCAGCGCGTTGAAATCTCTTCTTGACGTCCCGATCCCGTGGGTCACGATGACGCTTTTGCCGTTAGGAACTTCTGGTTCGATCCACCAAGCAGAAAGGGTTACTTCTTCGCTTACTGGGATTTCTACCGCGTCATAATTGTTTTCAGTGAGCCACCAAGCGCTTAGATCGTAATCAACCCACTTCTCCCAACCATCCCCTGGAAACGGACCGTTGCCAGATGCTGGCGTATAGAAAGCTTCGGGGGAGTTTGCTAGATCGTCCTCGTTGATTGCACAGGGGACCACGGTCCCGGAAGTGTAAACATAGTTTCCGGCTGCAAGAGCTCCTCCGGAAACAACAACGACTAATACTCCGGCGGTTATAGCAATCCACTTTGATGCGCGCATGGCAACAGGGTAGCACCGAGCAGTTTGATTTAGGCCCTAGACATCGCTTCTTTGAGAGCGTCCAACCCTAAGCCACCTAAATTCAAGGCGGTCGAGTGGAACTTCTTCATGTCGAAATCTGAACCCTTGCGAGCTTTGTAGTCGTCCCGGATTTGCTCCCAAATACGCTGGCCGATTTTGTAGCTCGGGGCTTGACCTGGCCAGCCAAAGTACCTGGTGACCTCAAAGCGAACAAACTCAGGACTCATGTTCACGTTCTTGGACATGAAATCAAGCGCGTAGTCAAAGTCCCAAACGCCAGTTCCATCCAGTTTTGGCTTACCTAGGTGCACGCCAATATCCAGCACAACTCGGGCAGCTCGCATTCTTTGGCCATCTAGCATTCCCAGGCGATCCGCAGGGGTAGCAAGGTAGCCCAGCTCATCCATTAGACGCTCGGCATAGAGCGCCCAACCCTCGCCGTGACCGGAGGTCCAGGAAGCCAAGCGACGCCAGTCGTTTAGGGTTTCGCGTATGTACGTAGCTTGGGCTACCTGTAGGTGGTGACCAGGAACGCCCTCGTGGTAGACAGTTGTGGTTTCACGCCAGGTGTCAAATGTTTCCACACCCTCAGGAACAGACCACCACATTCTTCCAGGTCTTGAAAAATCATCGCTTGGGCCGGTGTAATAGATTCCACCGTGCTTGGTCGGTGCAATCATGCACTCAAGCTTTCTAATTGGCTCCGCGATATCAAAGTGAGTCTTCCCCAGATCTTCAATAGCCTTGTCGCTCAGGCGCTGCATCCATTTCTGCAATTCATCGGTGCCATGTAGCTTGGTTTTTGGATCGTTCTCCAAATGAGCAATTGCTTCGGCAACGCTTGCCCCTGGAAGGATCTCGTTAGCAACCGCTTCTTGCTCAGCCACCACGCGGGCTAGTTCTTCAATACCCCACTGGTAGGTCTCGTCGAGATCAATTTCTGCACCAAGAAAACTCCTGCTAAGCAATCGGTATCTTTCTCGACCGATGGCGTCTTGCTCGCTGGCTTTTGACAGCATGCCTTTTAGGAAATCTCCAAAAGCCGCGTAGGCATCGGTGGCAACTTTTGCTGCAGCAACTAACTCCTCTCGAAGTGAGACGGAGAGCTCTTGGTCTACTGTGGCACCTTTTGCAAATTCATGGAAGAACCCTTCAGGCTGATTGATCTGCTCTACCTGGGTAATTACCTCATTGAGTTGACGTTTAGCTGGCCCGTCACCTTTTTCAAAACCAATTGCCAAGGTCTGCTGATAACCAGTAAGGGAATCCTTGACCTTTCTCATTCTTGACGCAAGGTTCTCCCAGTCAGCGATGGTAGCGGTCGGAGACAGATCAAACACATCCCTAATGCCTTGGGCAGGAGATGCGATGTTGTTTAGATTTCGGTATTGCAAGCCGGCGGAGTCAAACTCTAGGTCGAGCTTGAGTTGCTGGCTCAGCGCGTCCTTGGTTACTTGATCTACATCATCTTCAGGCTCTAAAGCCTGAAGGGATGCCAAAGTGGATTGATTTAGCTTCCGATCTCGCTCAATAGCCGCAGGCGAGTAGTCGTCCATGTCAGCAGCACCAGAGGCAAGCCCAATACTGGTTGCAAAACTCGGGTAATTGGCTGCCAGTTGGGCTAGGTAGCTATCTGCCAGGTTGTCTATGGCTGTCTTTTCTCTCATGATTACCCCTCTTGTCCTAATTTGTTCTTTGATCTTGCTGCGATAACGCTCACGGCGGCCGAAACCGCAATAGAGACAACAATCACCCCAAGGGAAGTGATGCTGTCAATGTTTGGGGCCCAATCAATGTGCTGGCCACTGTTGATAAAAGGCAGCTCATTCACATGCATCGCATGCGTGATGAGCTTGAAGCCAATAAAAGCCAAAATGAAAGAGATTCCATATTTCAAGTACTCAAGGCGATCAAGTAGCCCTCCCAATAAGAAGTACAACTGCCGAAGACCCATTAGTGCGAAGAGGTTGGCCGTAAAGACAATAAAGGGGTCTGTTGTGATTCCAAAGATTGCTGGTATTGAGTCAAAGGCAAACATCACATCTGTAATTGCAATGGCTGCAAATACCACAAGCATCGGCGTGAAGGCTCTGCGGCCATTAACCATTGTGGTGAGCTTTGCCCCATCGAAATTGTCCGAGACGTGCACTCGCTTACGAAGCAGTTGAACTAGCTTCGACTCGGTTTGATGTTCATCCTCGTGTGTTCGGAAGGCCTGGTGGTAAGCGGTGTATAGCAAGAACGCTCCGAACAGGTAGAAGATCCAACTGAACTGCTCAATAAGGGCAGCGCCAACAACGATAAACAAACCTCGAAGAACCAGCGCCATAATGATTCCAACCATCAGCACCTGCTGCTGATAGATTTTTGGAACTGTGAATCTGGACATAATCAAAACAAAAACAAACAGGTTATCAATCGAGAGTGAATACTCGGTGAGCCAACCGGCAACGAACTCGGTTGCCCTAATGTGACCAAACAGCAACCAGAGCACTGCGGCAAATGCCAGTGCGAGCCCTGCGTAGAACCCAACCCAAGCGGTTGATTCGCTAGCGGTTGGTATGTGAGGGCGCTTTATGGCCAACAGCAGATCCGCCACCAAGATTAAAACTAGGACAGCGGTGGAGATCGTCTGAAACCAGAAGTATGAGGAGGAATCCATGAGACCCCAATTCTAAGGGCGTTACTTGGATCTAGTTAGCAGCTTCTTGATCACCGGAATAGCCGAGGTTGACCATAGCGCCCAGACAACCAATAGTGGCTGGAAAAACAATCGGGTGAGCCTAGCTTGGTCGGTAGACAGACCAAAGGCGTCAATACCTTCAACGTATTGGTTGATGTTGCCAGGAAAAATGGCGATGAAAAACATTGCCGTGGCAATTCCAAAGTAGGCAGCTATCCGACCAGCGCTTAGCAGTCCAAGTCCAAGAGTTATCTCAACAGCACCAGATGCCAAAACAACAAAGTCTGGATCTAATGGCAGCCAGACCGGAACCTGGGCCTGAAACTCTTGGCGTAAAAATGTGAGGTGGCCAATGCCTGCGAAAACGAGGGCGGCACCAAGTGCCACCCTCGCTAGCAGTCGAGCTATTTTCAAAGTATCTGTTCTAGGCGGTTAGTGCCGGAATGATTGCTCCGGAGAACACTTGCCAAGCAAGAATGCTCTTGGCTACCAAAGAAAGAGTGATGTAGGTTCTTTCTCCCTTTAGGTAGTTTGCCCATGATCCCCACTTCTTGTATTGCAACGCCTGGTTGATGGCGAAGGTGTTGAAAAACACAAACAGCGAAATGATGATTCCAATAACAAATCCTGGAACTTCTGCTGCGCTAGTGGAGCCTGGCTGCAGAGTGTAGACACCGATAAGGATCCAAGGAACAATTCCGGTGATCGAGCCCATGATGAACGGCAAACCTTGGCCGTTTCCTGGAGTTTCATACTTCTCCTGTAGGGCTCCAAAGAAAATCATCGAGGCGTTTACCGCAAAGATACCTACCAGGGCTGAGAAGTCTGAAATACCGGTTAGCTGAGCGATCAGCCAAATCATTACCGATGAGCTCAGTGAATACTCGACCCAACGGAAGTAGTTGCGGTTTTGCTTGAGACCTTTGGAGTATCTTCCAAAAAACTGTGGGGAAGAGATCAAGAAGTGGAAGAAGGCAGATAGCGCTAGGAAAGCTACCACTCCAATTCCAAGGTTTACTTCAAATAGTGTCACTCGCTCAGTTGGTAGTGGTGAGCCTGGAGGGCCAGTCATGTAATCGACGGTGGTACCAAATAGGACCTGGTTATCCAGTAGCGATAGCGCGTAGCCAAAAGCTACGGCCTGGAACAGGTGCAGCAGACCCGCGACGATGTTGTATGTTCTTAGTCTTTTGATTTGCTCAGTCACTGAGCGTTTCTTTTGTGCCATGAGAAATTCCCCTTCGTAATCGTTCTTCGCTTCAGTCTAGGCTCGCGGCCAATTTTTTCGGATAACCGCGCGCTCACCAATGCGTTACCCATTACTTTGACTGGATTCTACAGAAGCGAGCTAGCTCTTCTTGGCCGATTTGCTCTTGGTTTTGGTCTTTCGTGAACCGAGATAGAAAGTAGAGGCAAAACCCAGCAGCAAGAAGCCAGCTGCTGACCAGGCTGCCAATTTGGCTCCATCCGTGAAAGCCTCACCTGCCGCTTCTGTGATGTCCTCAGCTAGTTCTTGTGAAACTTGTTGAGCCACTAATCCATCGGTAAGTTCTGGAATAACAGAACCCGCTGAATCAACTACCGCATCAACCAAGACAACGCTTTGAGCGATTGGAATCTCAAGATCGCTAAGGCGCTGCTCGAGAGACGCTTGTGTTCCGGTAAAAAGCAGTGTTCCAAGAACAGCTACTCCAAGTGCGGAACCAACTTGTCTAACAGTCGACTGCGAGCCAGAGGCCTGACCGGTACTAGTCATAGGAACATCAACCATGATCACACCGGTTAGCTGAGCGGTAGCCAAACCGATTCCGATTCCATAAAGGAACAGGAGTGGGGCAAGAGTAATCCAGCCAGCTTCGGTGGAAGAAAATAGGGCCACACCCAAAACTCCGATGAGCTCAAGCCCGACACCGATTTGCACTGCCCTTGCAGGTGGCAACTTGCCACTTAGGGCGCCACCAATCGCGGATGCCAAGAAAGCTCCAGCGGCAAGCCACAGAATCACTAGCCCAGAAGAAATTGGGCTAAGGCCTAAAACATTTTGAAGCCAAAGTGGAATCGCAAACAAGATTCCAAATTCTCCCATAGAGATGATTAGTGCAGCAATCGAACCGTTTCTAAACGATCCGATCTTAAACAAACCCAAGTCCAGAAGAACATTCTTCTTCTGGGCTTCACGCTTTCTTTCCCACAGCACGAACACCACTGCAGAAATTACAAAGATCAGAAGCGACACTGGAATTACAGAAATTCCAGTGGTTGGCCAAGCGAAATCACCAATCATGAATTGGTTGTTGGGATTGATTTCCCACCAGCCATAAATTCGACCTTCAATTAGACCAAATACCAAAGTGGAAAACATTACAACAGAAATGGCTGCGCCAATAAAGTCAATGCCTCCTGCGCGCTGCGGTGCCTTGGACTCGGAAACGTAGTAGGCAAGACCGGCCAGGATCAAAACTCCAAGAGGCAAGTTAATTCCAAATGCCCAACGCCAGCTAAAATCTGTTGCTAACCAGCCACCAAGCACAGGCCCAACAGCAACCATGCCACCGATGGTCGCACCCCAAACAGCAAATGCGATTCCACGCTCTCTGCCTTGGAAAGTAGCATTTAGAAGCGACAGGGTTGTTGGCAAAACCATAGCGCCACCGATACCTTGAATAACCCTGGCAAGAATCAAGGCATTTGGTGTATCGGCAACACCGGCCCAAACCGAAGCCAGGATGAAAACAATAATTCCGATGTTTAGCAGGCGCTTTCTTCCGAAACGGTCAGCGAGAGAACCCCAGACCAGAAGTAGTGACGCAAAGACTAGGACATAGCTTTCCTGAACCCACTGAACTTCTGTGGAGGTAAGACTGAGGTCGTTGATTATTGAAGGAAAAATGGTGTTTACGATTGTGCCATCGATGATCACGAGGGATATGGCCATAGAGATAAACACAAGGCCAACCCAGCGATTGCGAACTTTTGTCAATTGATTCCTGATTTCTGGTCTTTTCTAGCTGATGCCTACTAGATTGCTTGGGCTAGGAACTAGCCGTCTCAAAGTCTATGCGGGGGATGGCGTTTTGGGAGTCATAATTGGCTATGACCGAAATTACCGAGGGGCTTGCGCTACCTGTCAAAACCAATGGGCTAGCGCCACTTTGCTTGGTCACCGGAGCCAATGGCTACATTGGCGGCAGGTTAATTAGAGAACTACTCACATTCGGCTACCGAGTCAGGGTTCTCGCAAGAAACGCTTCCCGATTGACGCAGTATCCCTGGATTAATCAAGTTGAGGTTGTCGAGGGAGATGCTCACGACGAAAAAGCCCTAGAGCAAGCACTTGCAGGCATAGATGTTGCTTACTACCTAATCCACTCACTCCTTGTCAAAGATGACTTTGAAGCATCGGAACTAAAGATGGCAAAGATGTTTGCTGACGCTTCAGCAGAAGCAAAAGTGTCTCGAATCATTTATCTTGGTGGGATTATCAACGGCACTGATGAACTATCCGATCACATGAGCGCTCGAATGAATACCGGCGCAATACTTGCTAAATCAGGTGTTCCAACAATCGAATTCCGGGCTGGGGTTGTTATCGGTTCAGGCTCTGCTTCCTTTGAGATGCTGCGCTATCTCACCGAGCGTCTACCGATTATGACTACACCCAAATGGGTAAACAACAGAATTCAGCCAATTGCGGTTCGCGATGTTCTGAGATACCTAATTGGCGCTGCTGGTCTACCCCCTTCTGCCCAAGGGGTTTTTGATATTGCAGGACCTGACATCTTTACCTATGCCGACATGATGCAACACTACGCAGCCGCTGCAGGACTAAAGCGAAGAATCATTATCCCCATTCCAGTATTGACCCCAAGACTCTCAAGCGGTTGGGTGGGACTCGTTACTCCGGTTCCATACCGACTTGCTCGCAGACTAGTTGAGAGCCTTAAGCATGAAGTGGTTGCTGCGCCATCAAATATCAATGAGCTGATTCCACCTTCAGCTGCTGGCCTGACTTCCTTTGATGTTGCCGTGAAGCTTGCACTGGTTCGAATCAAAGAAGCTAATGTCGAAACCCGTTGGACCAACGCTTCGGTTCCTGGAACCCCTAGTGAACCGCTTCCAACTGACCCAGACTGGGCAGGTGGGTCTTTGTATAAGGACGTTCGGGTGGTTCGAGGAACCGATTCTATGGAAAAGGTCTGGTCCAGAATCGAATCAATTGGTGGCAAGAATGGTTACTCCATGGCCAGCTGGGCTTGGGAGCTGCGAGGACTAATGGATCGCATGGTCGGGGGAGTTGGGCTAAGGCGCGGAAGGCGTGACCCAGATCATCTAAGAATTGGTGACGCCGTGGATTTTTGGAGAGTCGAAGAACTTATTCCTCAAAAGCTCTTGAGGCTTCGTGCCGAAATGAAACTGCCAGGACTTGCATGGCTTGAATTCAGCATAGAAAAAGACCCAGAGACTGGGGAAACTGTTTTGACACAAACGGCAACATTCGCACCAAAGGGTTTGTTTGGTCAGCTCTATTGGTGGGCAGTGTTGCCGATGCACGGATTCGTGTTTCCATCTATGGCTAAAGGCGCCATTTCAGGATCCTAGAACTACCTATTTACGCGCGGCAACTTTCTGAATCAACTTTTTGATACCCAATACCAGGAACCCAAGAATCAAGAAGAAGGAAGTTATTGCGGCAATGTAGGTAAGCATTCCTGGAACGCCGCCTTCTTCATTCGGGTTAATAAACCAGTAAGGCCACCAATTGGTAACTAGGCCTCGGATAACTGAGAACACCAACCAAGTCAGAGGAAATACTGCAACCCATAGTGCCGCGCGCAGTTTGATTCGGAAAGCCTTGTGTGAAAGCAAGTAGTCAATCACAATCAAGATCGGTCCGTAGGTGTGAATAACCTCATTTGGAAGAACTGGCCAAACATAATCGCCGTCCCTCACATCTCCTGGTGCATCGGCTAGCAGCAAGTGATAGACAACACCAACCACAATCATGGCAACTGTCAGGCTTAGCCTGGCAATTTCAGTTTTCTTTGCGCCTTCTTTATTTCTAAACAAACCAAAACCCGTGACTATCAAAAGTAGGCCAGCAACTATGGCTGAGACTATAGAGAAGTATGCAAAGTATTCGCCGGGTCGAAAATTGTTGTTTGCTAGTCGGTCGGTTACCTGCCAGGCCACGGATCCAAGCAGTCCAAATCCGGTCAGAAACCGCAGCAGCCCGAGGGAGAGGTTATAAATCATGGTTTCTACCCTAGTTGGCTAGATTGCTGACCCCTGCAAACTGGGGCCATATTGACCCATATGGCCCGATTTCTTAGGTTGTTGACTGTTATCAAACCGATACCTCATTTAGGTAGGCAACCGCACGTTTGGTCTATGGGCAACTCTAAGATTATGAGGCTGGGCAATGGCTGCCCAATTAGAAAGGTATACAAATACATGGCTATTTCAAAAAAGAAGCGCCTGAGCGTTGTTGCAGCTGCTGCTGCACTTGCTTTGGTATTCACTGGCTGTGCTGCAACTGAGGGAGATTCCGAAGGCGCCGCACAGGTAGAGGTATTTTCTTGGTGGACTGGTGGTGGAGAGGCCGCAGGTCTTGAGGCACTAGTTGCTGAGTTCAACAAGGTCTACCCAGACATCGAGTTCGTTAACGCAGCAGTTGCTGGTGGCGCCGGAACCAACGCAAAGGCAGTTCTTGAGACTCGCCTTTCTGCTGGTGACGCACCTGACTCTTTCCAGGGTCACGCTGGAGCTGAGCTTATGGACTACATCACCGCTGGTCGTTTAGAGGATCTAACTTTCCTTTACGACTCAGAGGGTTGGAAAGATGTTATGCCTGCAACTTTGCTTCCATTGATCACAGTTGACGGCAAGATCTACTCTGTTCCAGTAAACATTCACCGTGCAAACGTAATGTGGAACAACCCAACAGTTCTAGCTGACAACGGCATCGAAGTTCCTACCACTTGGGACGAGTTCTTCACCGCTGCTGACACGCTAAAGGCTGCTGGAGTTACCCCTCTTGCTCTTGGTGAGCAGTGGACTCAGCTACACCTTTTCGAGACTGTTCTTCTAGGTGCACTTGGCACCGATGCATACAACGGTCTATGGGATGGTACAACTGACTGGGGTTCCGCAGATGTAATGGAAGCTATCGATGTATTCGGCAAGCTACTTACCTACACCAACGATGACGCAGCCAGCCTTAGCTGGCAGGACGCAGCACAGCTAGTAATTGATGGCGACGCTGCATTCAACATCATGGGTGACTGGGCTGAAGGTTACTTCCGCTCAGACTTGGGTCTAGTTGAGAACGAGGGCTACGGTTGGTCTCCAACTCCTGGCTCAGTAGGAACCTTCCAGTTCCTATCTGACTCGTTCACACTTCCAGTAGGTGCTAAGAACCGCGACTCAGCCATCTCATGGCTAAAGGTTGCAGGTTCAGCGGCTGGTCAGGATGCATTCAACATCAAGAAGGGTTCAATCCCTGCTCGTAACGATGCTGACAAGTCGATCTACCCAATCTACCTACAGTCCGCCATGGACGACTGGGGCAGCAACAAGATCGCGGGTTCACTAACCCACGGTGTTACTGCTTCCAACGCATGGAAGGCTGAGATTGACACCGCTATGGCTCTATACGTTGTAGACGGAGACGCTGACGCGTTCCAGGCTGCACTTGTAACCGCAGCAGAAGCTCAGTAATTAGCTAAAAAGTAAGGTGAAGGGGGTGGGCTAATACCCACCCCCTTTCCCTATACAGTTGGAAAGAGTTCAGCAAAGGAGTTGACCTAGTGGCAATCACACAAGCCAAGGCTAAAAAGGCGAGATACCGCCTTAAGGACCTAAAGGCCTGGATACCAGCGATGCTGCTTCTTAGCCCATCAGTGATTCTGCTGGCAATTTTTGTTTACGGATTCATTGGAATCACTTTTTCCATCTCGCTCAACGAGCAAAAAGGTTCTGGAGCTGAAGGAACCTTTATTGGGTTTGACAACTACGTCGCCCTGCTAGACGATCAACGCTTTCACATAGACATTTGGAACACTGCGCTCTTCAGCGCCGTGTTTATCGGGGTCTCTCTGGCCCTAGGCCTTGGCTTGGCAATCTTGCTTGATCAGAAATTCAAAGGCGAAGGTTTCTTTCGCACCGTCTACTTGTTTCCAATGGCGATTTCCTTCATCGTGTCTGGTGTTATCTGGCGCTGGCTAATGAACCCAGCGACCGGAGATAGAACTACAGGACTAAATCTTCTATTTGAAAACGTCGGGCTAGGGTTCCTAGTCAATGAGTGGCACCTCACCCCAACTTGGGGAATGGCTGCAATTGCACTTCCAGCGATTTGGCAGATGTCTGGTTACACCATGGCACTGTTTTTGGCAGGCCTTAGGTCGATACCCGATGAGGTGAAAGAAGCTGCTCGTATGGATGGGGCAAGTGAGTTTTCAATTTACTGGAGGATTATCCTTCCTATGATCTCACCGGTTGCTCTGTCGGCAATCGTAATCTTGGGTCACATCTCGCTCAAGGTGTTTGACCTGATTATCGCGGTAGCTGGAAAGCAACTGATTCTTGATGTTCCGTCGATTTACATGTGGTCAACTACCTACGACGCTTACAACTTTGGGCGTGGAGCCACATTGGCTGTTTACATCCTGGTTAGCGTCGCGGTCTTTGTGGTTCCTTATCTGATCCTCACTAACCGTAAGGAAAAAAGATAATGACCATGCAGATGACTAAAAAGGAGCTCAAGGCTCAAGTGAAGAGCCAGCGCAGGCCGTTCAACAAAACTGGGCTGTCTGCTGTTCGCCACGTTTCTAACAGAGCGTTGCTTTATGGACTACTTATTCTTTTTGCGGCATTCTTCTTGCTACCTCTTTACCTTGTGATCTTGACCTCGATTAAGCCTTTGGATGAGATCAGCTTGTCTGCTATGTGGGATTTGCCCACCGGTATAGATTTCTCTGCTTACGCCTTGGCTTGGGAAAAACTTGCTCCTGCGTTCGCTAACACGTTCACGTTGGTCATCCCTGCGGCAATCATTGCTTCAATTCTCGGAAGTTTGAATGGCTACGTTTTGTCGAAATGGAAATTCCCCGGATCAAACGTCATTTTCACCTTGATGCTTTTTGGAATGTTCATTCCATATCAGGCAATTCTTATTCCGTTATCAAACACGGTTAGAGATCTTGGGCTCTATGGAGGAACTACAGGTTTAGTTCTTGTCCACATTGTTTATGGACTTCCTATCATGACCTTGATCTTTAGAAACTTTTACCTGGGAATACCAGACGAAATAGTTGAGGCTGCCAGAGTTGATGGAGCAGGAATGCTCAAAACTTATACCCAGGTGATTCTTCCACTCTCTGTCCCGGCGTTCATTGTTGCAATCATTTGGGAGTTTACGGCGGTATGGAACGACTTCTTGTTTGCAGTTGTGCTTACAGGGCCAAAGGCTTGGCCAATCACAGTTGCTCTAAACAACATCGCGGGTAGTCAGATTGTTGAGTGGAACGTCCAGATGTCAGCAGCCTTGATGGCTTCTATTCCAACAATTCTTGTCTACATACTCCTTGGAAAGTACTTCATGCGCGGAATGATGAGCGGGGCACTAAAGGGCTAGTAGCCACTAACTTTCGCTAAGCAGGTTGCTGCTGGGTTATGCAGTGGATACCGCCACCGTTTGCAAAGATTTGCTTAGCATCCACCAACACGACTTCACGGCCAGGATATGCTTTCTCCAGTATCTTTTTTGCCACTTGATCATTAGGGTCATCAAATGAACAGAGAATCACAGCCCCGTTGACGATGTAGTGGTTGATGTAGCTGTAGTCAACAAAACCTTCTTCGTCGTGCAAAACCTTGGGTGCAGGAACTGCAATCAACTGGAAGTCACCGGCCGCTTCCAAAGTGGCCTTTACTTCTTTAGATACCTCATAGTCAGGGTGCGATGGGTCCTGCTGGTCATGGTACAAAATCACGTTCTCGCTAGCGAAACAAGCAACGATGTCGATGTGGCCTCTTGTTCCAAATCCGTCATAGTCACGGGTTAGACCGCGCTGTACCCAGATGGCCTTCGAAGTTCCAAGCTTGGCGTGAATCTCTGCTTCAACTCCTTGCTTGCTCCAGCTGGAGTTTCTTCCGTCTCCTAGCTGCACAGTCTCCGTTAGCAGCACAACGCCCGCACCATTGACATGGATGCCGCCACCTTCGTTGATGAGATCTGAATTCACCACTTTGGAACCCGTTAGCTTTCCAATAAAGCCTGCGGTTAGTTGATCTTTATCAAAACTTGCCCAAGGCTGATTACCCCAGCCATTGAAGATCCAGTTGATAGCAACTAGATCACCAGTTTCTGATTTGGCAAAGGTTGGGCCGTTATCTCTTAGCCAAGCGTCATTTAGCTCTGCTTCGACTATCTCGATGCTCGGATGCAGATAGTTTCTGGCTAGTTCAATCTGATCTGAGGTGGCCAAAACTGTAACAGGTTCATACTTCACGATTGCGTTGGCAACATTGGCCCAAGTGGTTCGCGTTAGTTCTGCTTCCTCGTCGCTTTCACCCAGCAAATAATTGTTCGGCGGCCAGGACATCCAAGTGCGCTCGTGCTTTTCCCACTCAGCGGGCATTGTTAGGCTCATGAGTTTGCAACCCCTGCAATGCCGCCCTGCTCGCCATCTCCGGAGTCGACGCGCTTATTAGTAACCGGCTTGGTGAGGGCGTCATAGGTATCTGGTCTACGGGTAGCCAAGAATGGAAACAGATCAAGCCAATCGCGTCTTTGGTCTAGGTCAAGATCTGCAACTAAAACTTCATCGGTGTCTCGGCCAGCACGAGCTAGCACCCTGCCAAACGGGTCAGAGATAAAGCTGCTTCCATAGAAGTTCAGGGCACCTTCGTTACCGTAACGGTTTGGCACGACCATGAATGTGCCGTTTGCAATACCGTGCGAGACAATCACCTGACGCCAAAGCGGTTCGGTATCAAAGTCAGGATGATCGGGCTCAGAGCCAATCGCAGTTGGGTAGGCAAGAATCTGGGCACCGCGAAGCGAGTAGTTTCTAGCAACTTCAGGGAACCATTCGTCCCAGCAAGTTGGTAAACCAAAGCTTGCTTTTACCCCTTCGAGTTCAAGGCTGTACACGGGGTAAGGGTCAGGGTCTAATGGGCCTGGCTGGAAGTACTTATCTTCGTAATACCCAGCAGTTACTGGAATGTGAAGCTTTGGCGTCCTGGCGATTATCTTGCCATTACTGTCAACCAAGATCGCGGTGTTTAGACCCCTGCCATCCGCCAAGTCTGCTTTTTCATAAAGTGATGCGTGAACGATGACCCCAAGTTCCATGGCAGCCTTGGCTGCAAACAAATGCGTCTTACCGCCTTCAAGAGGCTCAGCAATCTTTGAAGGAACTCCTTCAGGCTTTGCATCTGCTGGATAGCGAGACAAAGTTAGCTCCTGAAGAAAAACAATCTTTGCTCCAGCCTCCGAAGCCAACAGGACACCTTCATGCAACTTGGCTTCGTGTTTACCTGGGTCACTATGCCATTTGGTCTGCACTAAACCAACTCGAAGTGGCTTTTGTGTTGTGGCCTTTACTCTCGAAAGTGATTCTGGGGCTGTGGCAACTGTTAGCTTCATGTTTTGGTTCCTTACTTCATGCTTTCAAGAATCTTGAATAGCAATTCAATAGAGGTTTGCGGATTAACAATTGCAAAACGCGTGTTTGGCTTGCCTTGATGACTAGAGGAAACAACAAATCCGACTTCCTCTTTGAGAAGTTTCGCGGACCAGCGGTCATAGTCAGATAATGACCAGCCTTTGCGCTCGAAAACCACGACGGATAGCTCTGGATCGCGAACTAGTTCCAAGTAGTCGAGGGTTCTTATTCGATCGGCTGCGTCATGAGCCATGTCAATACTTGCCTCGATTGCTTCGCGGTACTTTTCAACGCCATGAGTTGCTAGGGAGAACCAAAGTGGAAGGCCTCTTGTTCGTCTGGTTAATCCGAATGAATAATCTGATGGGTTCCAGAGTCCAGATTCATTTAGCGTGTCCAGGTACTCTCCGCGCTGGGTGTGTGAAGATTTTGCATATGCCGGCTCTCTGTAGACCAAAGCGCAAGCATCATAAGGTGCGAAGAGCCACTTGTGTGGGTCAACAATAAAGGAGTCAGCAAGTTCTGAGCCATCAAATAGGTGACGGTACTTTGGACTCAAAATGCCAGCAAGACCGTAGGCTCCATCGATGTGAT
>JBIIQC010000027.1:0-14743 GCA_044342295.1 Rhodoluna sp.
CCCTTGTAATTGCCCGAGTCGTCGGTGACCGCAGCCTTGATAATAAGGCTCAGAGCGTTATCTAGCAGTGCGGTCTCCTGTTTCGGGGTGAACGAATTCACGGCGATTTACAGTGTCTCAGCGTCGAGCACCGAGCCATTTATAAAAATTCTAGCAAGAAAAAAACTAGCCCTCGACCACGGGTATTCGGGCAGAAAGCACGGCAATAGTGTCAATTGCCAGCGATCCAAGGATGGCTGCGACCAGGGTAAAAAACAGCACCGGACCATTTATGAAATCGGCCCTGGCCAAAAATCCAACCACAAAAGCAAAGCCAATTAGCTTGATGAGCCAGCCGCCCATTACCGCCCCAAAAAAACCAGCCAGAGATAGCCTTCGACCAATCAAGATGCTCACCAGGGTCAAGCTGGTAAAAACCAGTGCAAGGGATGCTCCAATCAAGGCACTTGGAACCCCCTTCTGGGAATCAACAAAATACCCGGCAACTGAACCCACCGTGGCGATCAATCCAATTAACAAAGAACCCTGAGCCAGGACCTTCACAAATAGCTGGTCTGCTGCTGTCATTTCATAACTCGCTTTCTAAGGGAATCTAGTACTGGCCAGATAGTGAAGATAAAGATTGGAATTGCGAACAGAAACGCAATCAAAATGGCTTCCCGAGAAGGAATAAATAGTAGCGACAGCCCCCCAAAAGAAATCACCGCTGTCCATAGGTAGAAAACCATAACCGAACCAACATGGCTGTGACCTAAATCCTGCAGCTTGTGATGGATGTGACTCTTGTCGGCCTTAAAAGGCGACTCCCCTGCTCTGATCCTTCTAAGCACCGCGAGCAGAAGATCAAGCAGCGGAAGAATCAAAATAGCCAGCGGCAGAATAATTGGCAGGAACGCTGGCGCCAAAATCCGGTTTGAAACTGTCGCCGGATCAATCTGACCGGTGACAGCTAGGGCTGAGGTTGCCATCAGTAGGCCAAGAAGCATAGATCCGCTATCGCCCATGAAGATCTTGGCTCTGTGCCAGTTCAAAGGCAAGAAACCAAGGGAAACGCCAACCACAATCGCCGAGATTAGCGCGGCCAGGTTGAAGTAGTTAGTTGGGGATGTTTGCTGGGTGATTAGGTATGTGTAGAGAAAGAATGCGCTGGTTCCAATAAGAACAACACCAGCAACAAGACCATCCAAACCGTCTATAAAATTCACCGCATTCATGATCAATACGGTTAAAAAAATGGTAATCAGCATCGAAACGCCATAGCTACCAATAACCAGACCGCCAATTGGCAGTGAGATGATTTGGACTCCCTGCCAGGCAAGGATTCCAGCAGCTAGCACCTGCCCCGCTAATTTAATAGTCCAGTCCAGGTCAAAAAAGTCATCCAGCACTCCAACAATCACAATCACGGTTGCGGCAGCAACAATGGCAATCAATCGCTCCGGTTCACTAAAGACCGAACTGAACCAGGTCAAAGATCCTGCTGCTAGAAGGGCGACAATTAACCCTGCCAGCATCGCGATGCCACCGATTCGAGGAGTTGGAGTGGTGTGGACATCGCGGTCTCGAATCTCAGGCATCGTCAAATGCTTACGGCTCATCCGGATTGTGAAATAGGTTGCCGCGAAGGTAACTATTGCCGCGATGGCAATAATGAATAAATAAGCTCTCACTTGCTAAGCCTCAAGATGCTCCCCGAGAACTAGTTTTAGCTTGTCGACGCTAAGAGCACCTCTTCGAACTATCCGAGCCTTGCCGGTAGTTTTTAGCTCCCCGGAATCATCCATCACATCTACAAGGTCAGTCATGTCCACGATTGTTGAGGCCTCGGCTTTAGGGCTCGAGCCGCCATCCAAATAAACTTTCACCTTGGAACCGAGGTAGCTTTCAGCCTGCTGGCAAGTAATTGCGGCTGGCTCACCGGTTAGATTCGCACTCGAAACAGCCAGTGGCCCAGTTTCTTGAAGCAGTGCAAGAGCAATCTTGTGATCTGGCATTCGAAGTGCAACGGTACCCTTGGTTTCACCAAGGTCCCAAGTCAGCGACGGTTGCGCTTTCAAAATCATGGTCAGCGCCCCAGGCCAAAAAGTCTCTGCGAGTTTGTGAGCCAGCGACGGAATGTCCTGAGCCAGGCCATCTAATGCAGCAGCGTTTCCAATTAGAACTGGCGGTGGCGATTGTCTGTCACGGCCTTTAGCCGCTAGCAGGCTCTTGACACCCTCGTGGGAAAACGCGTCACAAGCCAAACCGTAAACGGTATCGGTTGGGACAACTACCAATTCTTTGCGACCGATGGCAACTTTAGCCAATCTCATTCCAGTAAGAAGGTCGGTGTCTAAGGAGCAGTCATAGATTCTCTCCATTACAACCTCCTCCTTGAGTCCCCTAGGGCTTTAATGCTGAAATCATTCGGTCTTTACCGGCTAGGTCAGCTCTGGCAACAATTTCTAACCAGCCCTCAGCCAATAATAGTTTACCGATCGCACTTGACTGGGTGTCTGCGTGTTCCATAACCAGTAAGCCCCCCGGTTTCAATAGTTTTATGGATCGGCTTGATATCTGCCTCACTACATCCAATCCGTCCACACCCCCATACAAGGACATGCTTGGCTCATGAAGCTGAACTTCCAAGTCAATTGGGATTGCATCATTTGGTATGTAAGGCGGATTCGAAATAACCAAATCAACCTTTCCATCTAACTCGGGTAGTGAATTCTGCAGATCTTCATTTCTTAGGTTGGCCTCAGTCAAGCCATAGCTTGCGGCGTTCTCGCGCAAATACGCAAAAGCCTTTTTAGATTTTTCAACTGCAAACACAGTTGATCCTGGGATTTCAGTAGCAAGGCTGATTGCGATGGCACCACTTCCCGAACAAAGGTCAACAATTACGGGGCTTGGGTAGGTTGAGGCTCTCTCGAGAGCAAATCCAACAACCTGTTCGGTTTCTGGACGCGGAGTGAAAACTCCTGGCCCTACTTTGAGCTCTAGGTGTCGAAACGGCGCAGTGCCTGTGATGTGCTGCAAGGGTTCTCTGGCAACGCGTCTAGCAAGTGCCGACTGAAAGTTTTCTAGTGAATTGTTAGGAAATTCTTGGTTAGTTGCAACCATAAGTGCAAGCTCCGAGCGCGAAATTCCAAGGCAGTAGCAAGCAAGTAGCTCTGCATCAACTATTGCTGAAGCCACTCCAGCTTCTGAAAGCTTGCCGGATGATTCGGATAGAAGTTCCGAAACTAACAATTACTTCTCGCCTAGCGCTGCCAGCCTGGCTTCTTCATCAGTTTGGATTGCTGACTGCACAACTGGCTCCAGCGCACCATCCATAACCTGATCAAGGTTGTAAGACTTGTAGCCGGTTCTGTGATCCGCAATTCGGTTTTCCGGGAAGTTGTAAGTTCTAATTCGCTCGGAGCGGTCCACGGTTCGAACCTGGGATTTCCTAGCGGCTGACTGCTCCGCGTCTATGGCTTCTTGCTGAGCGGCCAATATTCGAGCTCGCAAAACGCGCATTGCAGCTTCACGGTTTTGTAGCTGAGACTTCTCGTTCTGCATCGAAACAACGATTCCAGTTGGAATGTGAGTTATTCGAACCGCAGAGTCTGTTGTGTTTACCGATTGACCACCAGGACCTGAGGAGCGGAAAACATCCACTCGTATTTCGTTCTGGCTGATCTCGACTTCTTCTGGCTCATCAACTTCTGGAAAAACAAGAACTCCGGCTGCTGAGGTGTGGATTCGGCCTTGAGTTTCAGTAACTGGCACGCGCTGCACTCTGTGCACGCCACCTTCGTATTTCAAGTGGGCCCAAACGCCTTCTGCAGGATCGTTCGAATTTCCCTTGATGGCGATCTGAACATCTTTGTAACCGCCAAGATCTGACTCATTCTTATCTAGAACCTCGGTCTTCCAACCCTTTGAGTTGGAGTACTGGATATACATCCGAAGCAGATCTGCCGCAAATAGCGCCGATTCGGCACCACCTTCACCGGCTTTGATTTCCATGATCACATCGCGGCCATCATCTGGGTCGCGCGGGATTAGCAATCGACGCAGCTTCTCGTTAGCCTCGGTTACCTTTGCCTCGATAGCGGGCAGCTCGGCTGCGAAGGCTTCATCCTCTTTGGCTAGATCCTTGGTAGCAACCAAGTCTTCGGTAAGAGAAATTACCTGGTTGTAGGCGCTAACAATCGCACTTACTACTGCATATCGACGGTTGAGTTTTTTTGCCAAGGCAGGATTTTGATGCACAGACGCATCTGATAACTGTTCCTGCAGCGAGGCATGCTCAGCCAGCAGGGGCTGGACTGAATCGAGCATTATTCTCCGTCAGAACCTGTTGGAACTGGCATGGACTTTTGAACCTGCATTAGGAACTCCACGTTGCTCGAAGTTTCCTTGAGTCTGTTCAAAACAAGCTCAAGTGCCTGCTGCTGCTCTAGACCGGCAAGTGCACGACGTAGCTTCCAGATGATCTTGGTCTCGTCTGGGTTCATCAGCATCTCTTCGCGTCTAGTTCCAGAAGCGTTTAGATCTACCGCAGGGAAGATTCGCTTGTCGGCAAGTGCACGAGATAGGCGAAGCTCCATGTTTCCAGTTCCCTTGAACTCTTCGAAGATAACCTCGTCCATCTTGGAACCAGTTTCAACAAGTGCTGTTGCAAGAATCGTTAGCGATCCGCCATCTTCAATATTTCTAGCCGCACCAAAGAAACGCTTTGGTGGGTAAAGTGCTGACGAGTCAACACCACCAGAAAGAATTCGACCGGATGCCGGAGCACTTAGGTTGTAAGCGCGACCCAAACGAGTAATTGAGTCAAGTAAAACTACAACATCGTGACCTAGCTCAACCAGTCTCTTGGCGCGCTCAATAGCTAGCTCGGCAACGGTGGTGTGATCTTCAGCAGGGCGGTCGAAGGTTGAGGCAATTACCTCACCCTTGACTGTGCGCTGCATGTCGGTAACTTCTTCCGGTCTCTCATCAACCAAAACAACCATGAGGTGAACCTCTGGGTTGTTGGTTGCGATCGCGTTGGCGATTGCTTGAAGAACCAGTGTCTTTCCAGCCTTTGGAGGAGAAACGATCAAGCCACGCTGTCCCTTACCAATTGGTGCAACCAGGTCGATGATTCGAGTCGAAAGCTTGTTGGCTTCTGTCTCAAGGCGCAATCTGGTCTGCGGGTAAAGCGGGGTTAGCTTGCCAAATTCAACTCGCTCAGCAGATGCTGCCTGGTCCAGGCCGTTTACAGAGTCGATGCGAACAAGGGCGTTGAATTTCTGACGACCCTGGCCTTCACCTTCACGCGGCTGACGAATGGCGCCAACTACGGCGTCACCCTTGCGAAGTCCATACTTCTTGACTTGACCCAAAGACACGTAAACATCGTTTGGACCTGGAAGGTAACCACTGGTTCTTACGAATGCGTAGTTATCCAAAACATCTAGAATTCCGGCAACGCTGATTAGAACGTCGTCTGGAGAGATCTCTGGTTCTGCTTCTTCGCGGTCGTTGTTGCCGCCGCGCCTTCCGCGATCGCGATCGCGGTAGCGGTTGCGGTTTCTAGAGTTGCGTCCGCCGCCACGACGGTCGTCGTCAAAGTCGCGGTTTCTTCTGCGCTCACCGGAGTCAGAACTGGATTCTTGGCTTGGAGTGTCGCTCGAAGCGGAAGAATCCCTTGCGGATCTTGACTCGCCTGAGTCTTGGTTGCCATCGGCTGGCTTGTCTGCCTTAGCCTTGGACTTTTTTGGTGCGCCCACATCGGGTGCTGATTCTTCAGCCACTGCTCGACGTGATTTGCGTACCGGTTTAGCTTCTTGGATTTCATCCATTTATTGATTGCTCTTTCTTGAGTGTTTAGATAATCGGTTGTTATCTCGATTTATCTGTCAACGCGATTTGATTGCGTTTTAGTGCAGTATTTTCTGCGGGGATTTCACCTAGCTATTTACCCTAAAGGGTCCAATTACTTCTGGTGTATCTCCATGGTAGCACCTTTATTGTCCACGGCCAACAACAAAGCCTGCCATTGTGGGTGGGTCTTTTCGGCCAACTCCTTAGCCTTTAGCCTTTGAGCCGGGTCACTAGCCAGTACTAGAACCGAAGGTCCTGCTCCAGAAACCACGGCGGCGTGACCGCCGGCTCGGAGGGTTTGAATGAGAGCATCGGTTTCAGGCATTGCGGTTGCCCTATAGCTTTGGTGCAACCTGTCCTCGGTGGCAGCGAAAAGTAGCTCTGGGGACTGCACCATGGCAGCTACCAGCAAAGCTGATCTGGAAACATTGAATACTGCGTCCCCGTGAGGCACGGACTCGGGCTGCAAAGATCTAGCCAAAGCGGTTGACATCTTGTTTGCCGAAACTAGTACTAAAGGTGAAACTCCGCGGTGTACCGACAGCTTCTTGGTGTGTGGTCCGTTCTCGTCTTCCCACGCGATGCTTAAGCCTCCAAACAAAGCGGGAGCAACGTTGTCTGGATGATTCTCAAATTCAGTTGCGATATCCAGCATGGTCTTATCGCTAATTGTTGCCACGCCATCTAATAGGCCCTTGGCGGCCATGATTCCTGAAACTACCGCAGCGCCACTGGATCCCATACCGGCACTGTGAGGAATGCGATTTACCGCCTTCAAAACTAGACCTGGGGCCTCGTGGCCAGCGCGCTTAAAAGTTTCTAGAATGGCCCGCACCACTAGATGTGTGGCATCCATAGGCACCTGACCCTTGCCTTCTCCCTCGACCTCAATTGTGAGAGTTCCGGCCTTAGCGGCCGTCACCTCAAGATGGTCGTAGTAAGCAAGCGCAATTCCAAGGGTGTCAAAGCCTGGGCCTAAGTTTGCCGAAGTTGCCGGAACCCTAACTACAACGCGTTTTCCTTCTAAGTTGGTCATTGTTATGCCAGCCCCAATCTTTCTGCAACCTCGGCAGCATTGGTAGAAACTGCCTCCGGGGTGATTTCATTTCCGGCTTCGTCTTTTAGTGCCCACATTGGATCTTTCAATCCGTGGCCCGTCACCGTCACAACAATCAGGGCTCCGGCAAAGCTTTCACCCTGTTGGGCTGCCTTATAGATTCCCGCAGCACCGGTAGCCGAAGAAGGCTCAACAAAAACACCGGCTTCTTGCGATAGGAATCTGTGCATCCACAAAATCTCCGCGTCTGACACCGCGCCAAACTTACCCACCGAGCACTCCATCGCACTTAGAGCTAAATCCCAAGAAGCTGGATTGCCAATTCGGATTGCGGTAGCGATGGTGTCGGGATTCTTTACAGGTCCACCGTGCACAAACGGTGCAGAGCCTTCTGCCTGGTAGCCATACATCTTTGGAACCCGAGGGATTCGACCCTCGTTGAAATCTTCCAGGTATCCCTTGAAATACGCCGAGTAGTTTCCAGCGTTGCCAACTGGCAAGACATGGTAATCGGGAGCTCTTCCTAGGGAATCAAACACCTCAAAGGCACCGGTCTTCTGACCCTCAATGCGATCCGGGTTCACCGAGTTGACCAAGTGAACAGGATAGTTATCTGATAAATCACGAGCCAAAGTTAGACAGTCATCAAAATTTCCCTGCACTTGCAAGATCTGGGCCTTGTGAGCTACCGCCTGACTTAGCTTTCCAAGTGAGATCTTTCCCTGAGGAACCAGCACAACAGAAGAAATGCCAGCGGCTGCCGCATACGCGGCTGCCGAGGCAGAGGTGTTTCCAGTCGATGCACAAATAACAGCCTTAGCGCCGTGACCGACAGCCTTTGAAACTGCCATGGTCATACCGCGGTCCTTGAAAGATCCGGTTGGGTTCATGCCTTCGTACTTGAGATATACCTGATCGGCACCAACTAATTTTGCAAGCGCGGGAGACTCGATTAGTGGGGTGCCACCTTCACCTAAGGTAATAATCGGCGTGGAGCTATCAACATCTAACCTGTCGAAATACTCTCTTATGACTCCGCGCCACTGATGAGCCATTACAAGCCTTCCATTCGAATCACAGATGCAACTTTTTGAACCGCATCGCTAGCTTTCAAATCTAAAACAACTGCAGCCAAAGCTGCCTCGCTAGCCAGGTGAGTTCCGATTTCTAGATGCGCAACAACACCGTCACCGCTTTGTACCGATTGCTCAACTGCCTCTATAGAAACCCCATGCTTAGAAAAAGTTGTTGCAATTGTGGCTAGGACACCTGGCTGGTCAGATACTTCAAGCTGGAAGGAGTAACGCGTTTGAATTCTGCTGATTGGAAGAATTTCTAAATTAGCGTGACTGGAGTTTCCTAATCCTGGACCTCCGGCTACGTGGCGCTTAGCGGCAGAGACCACATCGCCCAGCACTGCAGATGCAGTTTGTGTCCCGCCAGCACCAGATCCATAGAACATTAAACTTCCGGCTGCTTCAGCTTCGACGAACACGGCGTTGTATGCCCCGTTTACCGCGGCTAGTGGATGAGTCCTTGGGACAAGCGCTGGGTAAACCCGCACCGATATTCCCTCAGGGCCTGTTGCGTCAGCGTCAATGAATTCGCAAATCGCCAGCAACTTGATGACAAAGCCATCGCGCTTGGCGGCTTTCATCTGAGAAGAAGTAACTGAAAGGATTCCCTCGCGGTGAACTAGATCTAGAGGCACCTCGGTGTGGAAAGCCAGCGTAGCCAAAATTGCTGCCTTCTGGGCTGCATCAAAACCTTCAACATCGAGTGCTGGATCGGCTTCCAGATAACCAAGCTTGGTTGCCTCTGCCATTGCTTCTTCCAACGAGATGCCGGTCTTGTCCATGCGGTCGAGAATGTAATTTGTTGACCCGTTAACAATTCCCATGATGCGCTTGACGCGGTCACCACCTAGGGACTCGCGAAGAGGACGAATGATCGGAATAGCGCCGGCAACTGCCGCCTCAAAATAAAGCTGCGCGCCAACTTGCTCAGCTAAGTTAAAAAGTTCTGTGCCGTGAGTAGCTAATAGCGACTTATTGGCGGTTACTACATCCGCACCTGAATTTAGTGCCAGCTTGATGTGATCCTTCGCTGGGTCGATGCCGCCCATTACCTCGATCACGATGTCCGCACCGAGTATCAAACTTTCAACGTCGGTGGTAAGTAACTCTTTAGGAAATCCTGAGCGCTTGGTCTTTAGATCGCGAACTGCAACGCCGACTAATTCCAGTTCTGCACCAACCCTGGATTGAAGTTCAGCTTTTTGCTCCAGTAATAGCCTGGCGACCTCGGCACCGACAGATCCGGCACCGAGTAAGGCAACTCGTATGGGGCGGTATTCGCTCACTTATGTATTCCTAACCAAATACAAAACTACCCTGTCTAGTGGGTTTGATACCCGGGGTCTCTAGAAAGCATGTCAGCTTCGGTCTCTGCGCGCATCAATAAATTAACTTTGCCTTCCGATACAGCAATCATCGCGGGCCGCGGGAGATAGTTGTAATTACTTGCCAACGAGTGGCAATAGGCGCCGGTTGCCGCAACGGCCAATAAATCGTTGGGGTTAATGTCAGCCGGCAGGTAGCAGTCCCTAACCACGATGTCGCCACTCTCGCAGTGCTTTCCGACAACCCTTGAAATCACCGGTTCCACTTCAGAAGATCGAGAAGCCAGAACTGCGCTGTAATCAGCGCTGTAAAGACTGGGCCTTGGGTTATCGCTCATACCTCCGTCAATGCTGACGTACTTTCTATATCCACTCGAAAGCGAAACGTCCTTTATTGTCCCGACGTTGTAAATAGTCACGCCCGCGGGTCCAGAAATAACGCGACCTGGCTCGAAACAAAGCACCGGCACCGCCACACCTAACTCTTTGCACTGCTTAGCTACTTCGGAAGATATCGCAGCCGCAAAAACTTCAATGCCTGGTGCCTGATCGGCTGCGGTGTAATTGATTCCAAAGCCACCACCTAGATTTAGCTCGGGAACGCTTCCAGATTCCAGCAGCTGTTTGTGCAGCGGCATTAGGCGCCTGACAGACTCCAGAAAGCCCTCGACGCTGAAAATCTGCGAACCGATGTGCGAATGAAGCCCAAGAAAATTCAAGTGCGAATGCGATCTAATCTTTGCCACCAGTTCGGGAACATCAGTAATCGCAATACCAAACTTTTGATCTTCTCTTGAAGTGGCTAGATATTCGTGCGTGTAAGCGTGCACACCTGAGTTGACCCGAATACGCACGTTCTGTACTTTGTCTTGCGCACCAGCAATTGATGCAATTCTTTCAATCTCAATTTCTGAGTCAATTACGATTGCCCCAACCTCAGCGGTCACAGCTTTTCCAATTTCATAAAGAGATTTATTGTTTCCGTGCAAACCAATTCGGCTTGGCTCAATTCCTCCAGCTAACGCAAGAGCAAGCTCTCCCCCAGAGCAAACATCGATGTTTAGACCATTTGCTGCTACCCACCGAACTACCTCGGTTGTCAAAAGTGATTTGCTGGCGTAGTAAACCTTTGCGCTGGTCTGAATTTTCTTGGCCTCGGAATCAAAAGCATTCTTGACTTGCCTTGCGCGTCTAAGAAAGTCGTCTTGATCAATCACCATCAAAGGTGTTCCATAATCTGCAACCAATTGGCCAACAGCTAGACCCCCGACTTGAATGTCTCCCGAGGCGTTTCTTTTGAAACTCGCCGGCCAAATTTTGCCGTCAATGGCATTGGCATCAGTTGGCAAGGATAACCAGCTTGGCGCTAGATCTGTTTCGATCTTCTCCATCACTACATCCTCTCGGGTGCTGAAACACCCAAAAGCCCAAGTCCGTTTCGCAACACAATTCCGGCAGCGTCGTTGAGCCACAATCTGGTGCGATGAATTGGCTCAACCGGATTGCCTGATTGTGGGATGACTCTGCAGTTGTCGTACCAGCGGTGGTAACTTCCCGCTACCTCTTCTATATACCTCGCGATACGGTGCGGCTCTCTAAACTGTGCCGCTTGAGCGGCAAGTCTTGGAAACTCGCTGAGCTTAGCCAAAAGGTCTGTTTCGGTCGCGTGATCTAGCAAGCTTGGCTCAAACTCCGAGTGATCAACCTGCATACTCTTTGCGTTAACCGCTACCTGCTGAGTTCTAGCGTGTGCGTATTGCACATAGAAAACTGGGTTGTCGTTGGTCTTTTTCGAAAGCTGAGCCAAATCAATATCCAACTGCGAGTTAGAAGATGATCTCGCGAGCGCATACCTGGCGGCATCAACCCCAACTGCCTCGACTAGGTCTTCCATGGTCACTACTGTTCCGGCGCGCTTGGACATTCGCACCGGTTCCCCGTCACGCATCAGATTAACCATTTGACCGATCAGAATCTCAAGGTTCACACCAGGCTCATCACCAAAGGCCGAACACATTGCCATCATGCGCTGTACGTAACCGTGGTGATCTGCTCCGAGCATGATGATGCATCTGTCAAAACCACGCTCGCGCTTGTCTAGGTAATAAGCCAAGTCACCTGCGATATATGCAGCGTTGCCGTCAGATTTGATGATTACCCGATCGCGATCGTCGCCAAATTCTGTTGAGCGTAGCCAAACGGCACCGTCTTGATCAAACACGTGACCTAATTCGCGCAGCCTGGCAATTGCCTTAGTTACCGCGTCAGATTCGTGCAGTGAGTTTTCGTGGAAGTAAACATCGAAATCCACGCCAAATTCATGCAGTGATTGTTTGATTTGCTGAAACATCAGCTCCACACCTACCGAGCGAAACTCTTCCTGGGCTTGATCATCGGGTAGCGACAGGATGTTCTTGCTGCTTTTGGCGATGACCTGATTGGCTATCTCTTCTATATAGGCTCCGCCGTAGCCATCTTCCGGGGCGGGCAACCCTTTGGCCCGAGCAATCAGCGATCTGGCAAAGCGGTCAATCTGTTCACCGTGGTCATTGAAGTAATACTCCCGGGTGACATCCGCACCTTGAAACTCAAGTAACCGAGCGAGCGAATCTCCAGCCGCTGCCCACCTGGTTCCACCCATATGGATAGGTCCGGTTGGATTGGCCGAGACGAACTCGAGGTTCATCTTTAGGCCCTTGAGGGTTTCGCCCTCACCGTAGCCTGGGCCTGCTTCAACGATAGTTTTTGCCAATAAACCAGCACTTGCCAGATTCAAGCTGATATTTATAAAGCCAGGACCTGCAATTTCCACCTTGGATACTTCTTCTAATGCCTGAATCTCTGGGGCTAGTAGCTCGGCTAACACCCGAGGAGTTAAACCAAAGATTGGAGCAAGTTGCATAGCTGCGTTGGTGGCCCAGTCGCCGTGCTCTCTATTTCTTGGCCTCTCGACAACGATCTCAGTAGGTAGTTGCCCGCTTGGAAGCGTGCCAGCAGACTGCATCTTTTCCAAGATGCGGCCAATGGCTGCAGCCAGTTCTGCTGGATTCAAGATTTGCCTCACACGGGATAGATTAAAAATTCAGAACAATCAGCAAGAAATTATTGCTTCAATAACGTAAATCTTACCGAGAAAGCCCCGTTTGAGGCCACGCTGTTAGGCTGGAAACGCATTGCCCCCATAGCTCAGGGGATAGAGCACCGCCCTCCGGAGGCGGGAGCGTAGGTTCGAATCCTACTGGGGGCGCAAATAGCTTGCTAGCTGTGAAAGCGCCATGGATCGATGACTAATCGAATTTTTAACTTCTGGCTCAAGCTCCGCAGATGAAACTTCAAAACCTTCTGGAATAAAGATCGGGTCGTAGCCGAATCCATTGGCACCGCTAGCCTCAGCTGCGATGTGACCAGGAAGTACTCCCGTGAAACTAACCTCACCTGATTCGCCCACCAAAGAAATGGTGCACACAAAACTAGCCGCACGGCTGCCAGTTGGCACATCTCTAAGTTGCGCCAACACAAGATTGCGGTTTTTCTCGTCGTCTTTATCCCCCGACCAACGGGCCGAAAAGATTCCAGGAGAACCTCCCATGATCTCAACCGCTAGTCCAGAGTCGTCGGCGATTGACGTGATGCCGGTGTGTAAATAAGCAGCCCGAGCTTTAATCAAAGAGTTCTCTAGAAACGAGCTGCCATCTTCAATTGGCTCTGGCCCGTCATAACCCAGGAGTTCAAGGCCCGAAACCATGGGCTCGAGAATTGCGGCAACTTCTTTTACTTTGTGAGCATTATGGGTAGCTAAAACCAGCTTCAAAACTATGACCTTGCTGTTCTAAGAACTTCTTGCTGGATAGCAGTTAGCTCTTTGGTTCCCTTTAGGGCGAGATCCAACAGAGCATCAAGTTCGGACCTGTTGAACGGGGTCTTTTCGGCTGTGCCCTGAACTTCGACAAACTCCCCAGAGCCAGTGACAACAACGTTCATATCGGTTTCTGCTCGAACGTCCTCGGTGTAGGCGAGGTCCAAAAATGGAACAGTGTCGACAATGCCAACCGAAATTGCGGCGATGCTGTCGGAAATTGGCTGCTTCTTTGCGGAGATAAAACTCTTTTCTTTTCCCCACTCGATTGCATCGACCAGTGCGATGTAGGCGCCCGTGATTGCTGCGGTTCTAGTTCCACCATCGGCTTGCAAAACATCACAGTCAATAACAATGGTGTTTTCCCCAAGGTCTGAAAAGTTAACAACGCTTCTTAGTGCGCGGCCAATAAGTCTGGATATTTCATGAGTGCGTCCACCCATTTTTCCTTTGACTGATTCGCGGTCTGATCTATCGTGGGTGGCACGCGGCAACATGGAATACTCGGCCGTGACCCAGCCCTCTCCTTTGCCAACTTTCCACCTTGGAACACCGGGGGTAAAAGAAGCTGTGCACAAAACCCTGGTTTCTCCAAAGCTAATCAGCGCGGAGCCTTCAGCGTGAGAGGACCAACCTCGCTCGACAGATACTTTTCTGAGCTCGTCGGGAGCGCGACCATCAATTCTTTTCAACTGCGGTTCCTATCTTTAGAGTTTCTGAACCTTGGACACTTCTGGACCAAGGAATCTTTTGGCTAGCTTCTCAAAAGCTGCAACATCGCCTGTTGCTCTAAACGACAGAGTTGGTGGCGTCTTATCCACTCGCAAGAGGTCATTTTCCATTAGAACCTTGAAAACATCCTTGGCGGTTTCTTCAGCAGAAGAAACTAGAGTAACTTGATCGCCCATAACAAAAGACAGCGCTCCGGTAAGAAGTGGGTAGTGAGTGCAACCCAAAACCAAAGTGTCGATGCCGCTTTCTTTTAGCGGCATCAGATAGTTCTTGGCGGCTGCAATTATCTCGGGTCCAGAAGTTACTCCTGCCTCGACATACTCAACAAAGCTCGGGCAGGCAACGCTTTGCAATTCAATGTCAACGGCAGCCGCGAACGCATCTTCGTAAGCTTTGGAGTTTATGGTGGCGGTAGTTCCAATCACGCCAACTTTCCCATTCGAAGTCAAAGCAACTGCTCTTCTCACCGCAGGCTGGATTACCTCGACTACGGGAATAGATTTGCCTTTGGTATACCTTTCTCTGGCATCCCGCAAAACCGCAGCAGAAGCTGAGTTGCAAGCAATAACTAAAACTTTTACACCTTCGTCAACTAGCTTGTCCATAACCGCAAGGGCAAGTTCGCGGACCTCGGATAGTGGCCTAGGTCCATAGGGAGCGTTAGCGGTATCACCGACATATAAAACTGACTCGTTTGGCAGCTGATCGATTATTGCTCTGGCAACAGTTAGCCCACCCAAGCCGGAGTCAAAAACTCCAATAGGCGCATTTTGTAGGGTGCTGGTCACGGTCTTCAGTCTATAACTTGGGGCAATTGCTATCAGGGCTAGGCTTAACGGTGTGCTTACCTCCAGTG
>JBIIQC010000042.1:0-3955 GCA_044342295.1 Rhodoluna sp.
CCGTTTTCCCTGGTTAGGCCACCATTTTGCTTGAACCAATTGACGGTATCGGCATCAAGTACCTCCGACCAGATGTAACCGTAGTATCCAGCGTCGTAACCACCAGAGAACACGTGGGAGAAGTACCCACTCTTATAGCGAACTGGGACTGGATCAAAATCCAGTCCATAATCCTTGATGGCCTTGGCCTCAAACTCAGCTACATCACTGACGCTCTGATCCACTACTTCGTGCCACGCAAGATCCAGAATTGCTGCAGCTAGGTAGGACGTTGTCTCAAATCCTTCGTTAAAGGTTTCTGACGCTTTTAGGCTTGCAATCCACTCGGCGGGAAGCACTTCTCCGGTTTCGTGATGCTTTGCATAGTTTGCAACCACTTCCGGCCATAGCATCCACATTTCATTTACTTGCGACGGGAACTCAACAAAGTCTCGTTCAACATTGGTGCCCGAGAACCTTGGGTAAGTCACGTCCGATAGCAGTCCATGCAATGCGTGACCAAATTCGTGGAATAGCGTGCTGGTTTCATCGAAGGTGAGAAGTGCTGGTTCGCCGGCACGAGGCTTTGGAATGTTCAGGTTGTTCACAACGACAGGCTTTTGATTTAGTAACTTGGATTGGTCAACTAGGTTATTCATCCAAGCGCCGCCGTGCTTTGAGTCTCTAGTAAAGAAGTCCCCAATGAATAGTCCAAGTTTCGAGCCATCTTCGTTGAAGACTTCAAAGACCCTAGCTTCTTCGTGGTAAGCCTGCAGATCTTTTCGCTCCTTGAAAGTAATCCCAAAGAGCTTTTCGGATGCAAAGAAGACTCCGTCAAATAACACTCGCTCTAGTTCGAAGTAGGGCTTCATCAATGAAGTGTCTAGGTTGTATTTTTCCTTGCGAACTTTCTCCGTGTAGTAAGCCCAATCCCAGCTTTCAAGCTTTGAACCCGCGTGGTCCTTTTGCAATTGGGCCTCAAGGTCCTTCGCCTCTGAACGTGCGTTGGAAACAGCAGCGGGGGCAATGCGACGGAGCATCTTGTGAGCGTTTGCTGGATTGCCAGCTGTTTGATCCGAGAGCACGTACGCTGCATGGCTCTCGAAGCCAAGAAGCTTTGCGCGCTCGGCACGGAGCTTGACGATTTGTTTGATGAGCTCTTGGTTGTCAAAGTCTCCTGCGGAAGTGGACTTGGACATGCTGGCTCGCATTATCTTTTCCCGCAACTCCCTGTTTTCAAGAGAGGCTAGCCAGGGGTGGCCGGTGTAGTTGACCATGCTAACCAAGTACTTGCCATCTAGGCCGCGCTCTTTCGCAGCTTGACTTGCGATGTCAATTTCAGAATCAGAAAGCCCGGCAAGCATTGCGACGTCATCTACAACAACACCCAAACGATTAGCTTCTGCCAGAGCGTTCTGATCGAACTTGGTTTGTAGCTCGGAGAGCTTCTCGTTGAATTTCTTTAGGGCTTCACGGTCTTCAGGGCTCAGTTTTGCTCCCGCGTGGACAAAGTCCCGATGGTATCTTTCGATTAGCCATACTGACTCGGTGTCTAGACCGAGCTGGTCGCGTGTTTGATAGAGAGTTTCTATTCTCGAGAACAGAACTGGGTTCAGCTTGATTGCATCTTCGTGAGCAGCGAGTTTGGGGGCAATCTCGGATTCGATCTTGTCGATTGTCGGGTTAGTGTCGGCTGATGACTTGTTATAGAAAACTAAGAGCATTCGCTCAAGCATTTTCCCCGACCGCTCCAAAGCGACAACTGTGTTGTCAAAAGTTATCTCTGGTTCAGCGGTAATGGCTTCAATTTCCGCTAGCTGTTGTTCGCAGCCACTGTAGAAAGCTGGCAGGTAGTGATCGTCAGTGATTTTGGAAAAATCTGGCAGTTCGTACTCGAGTGTGGATCGATCTTGAAATGGATTTGGGCTAGTCATTTCGGACCTTTCTTATTGCGCAGGTTTGAATGAAACTCCGCTGATTGCGAGCGACTCAGAAGACTTGTAATTTACTTCATCAATCTTTCCTACAGACTTCAGGTCTGATTCGATCTGCTTTAGGGATTCGATGTCTGCCTCATTCGCCTCGATTGTCAGACTACTAATTTCAGCTTTCATAGATAGCTTCTGGTCAGACTTGGCCTTTCTAATGCCAATTAGAGCCTGTGAGGCAAGAGATAAAAGGGCCACAGTTCGGTCTCCGGTGAAGCTAGAGAGATCTTCAGCTACTGGCCAACTACTGCGGTGAACGCTACCTTCTTGCCACCAGCTCCAGGCTTCTTCGGTGGCAAACGGGATAAATGGCGCCAGTAGCTTAGTGATGGCAAGTAGGGCAATACGTAAAGCGCTCACTGCAGACGCCTGGGCGGCAGGGTCTGTGTTTTGGCTATAGGCACGCTCTTTCACAAGCTCTAGGTAATCATCGGTGAAGTTCCAGAAGAATGATTCGGTTAGCTCAAGGGCCTTGGTGTGATCGTAGCTTTCAAAAGCCTTGGTTGCTCCAGCAACAACTTCTGCAAGAGCTGCAAGCATTGACTTATCAATTGCCTCAGTTACTTCGACCTTGTCACCAGCTAGTTCAAAAGAGAGAACAAACTTTGCGGCGTTTAGAACCTTAATTGCAAGTCGCCTTCCAACTTTCATTTGACCTACGTCAAAGGCAGCATCTGTTCCAAGCCTGGCGGCTGCGGCCCAGTATCTAACGGCGTCTGAGCCGTGCTCATCGAGCAAGTCATTTGGTACCACAACGTTGCCTTTGGACTTGGACATCTTCTTGCGGTCTGGATCAAGAATCCAGCCAGATAGCGCAGCATCGCTCCATGGCAGCTGCTTTTCTTCTTGGAAAGAGCGAAGCACAGTTGAAAAGAGCCAGGTACGAATAATGTCTTGACCCTGGGGACGCAAACTAAAGGGAAAGACCTTGGCATACTTCTCAGGATCAGAAATCCAGCCACCGGCAAGCTGCGGGGTCAGGGAAGATGTGGCCCAAGTGTCTAAAATGTCCACTTCTCCAATAAATCCATTTGGCTTGCCACGCTGATCTTCAGTGAAACCTTCTGGGCATTGACTGGAGGGATCAACCGGCAGTGAGGTTTCTTTAGGTGTGATCACCTTGTCGTAATCAGGGTTACCCTCTGCATCAAGTGCGTACCAAACCGGAATCGGAACACCAAAGAAACGTTGCCTGGATACTAGCCAGTCACCAGTTAGGCCATTAACCCAGTTCTCGAATCTGACTCGCATGAAGTCAGGGTGAAACTTTAGGTCCTTACCGAGTTTGATTAGCTGATCACGAAGAGCTTCGTCGCGGCCGCCGTTTCTTAGGTACCACTGTCTTGTGGAAACAATCTCAAGTGGCTTGTCGCCTTTTTCAAAGAACTTAACCGGGTGAGTGATTGGCTTTGCTTCGCCGACCATGTCGCCTGATTCAGTCAAAAGCTCAACAATCCGCTGTCTTGCAGAGAACACTGTCTTACCGGCCAGTTCTGCAAAAATCTCTAGAGCTTTAGGGTCTTTGATTACCTCGGGTGCATCGCTAAGGATTCTGCCGTCCCAGCCCAAGATGGCGCGGTTTGGAAGATCTAGCTCTCTCCACCAGATGACGTCTGTGACATCACCAAAGGTACAAATCATTGCAATTCCAGAACCTTTGTCTTTTTGCGCAAGGCGGTGGGCTACCACTGGAACCTCAACACCAAACAATGGGGTTGTTACGGTCTTGCCAAAAAACTTTTGATAGCGCTCATCGTCAGGGTGAGCTACAAGTGCAACACAGGCTGGAATCAGTTCGGGTCTCGTGGTCTCGATAAAGATCTTGCCCTCTGGTCCATCAAAGCCGATGCGGTGATAAGAACCTGGCTGGTCACGGTCTTCTAGCTCTGCTTGGGCAACCGCTGTTCTAAAAGTTACGTCCCAAAGAGTTGGGGCCATCGCCTGGTAGGCCTCACCGCGGGAGAGGTTGTTTAGGAAAGCTTTTTGTG
>JBIIQC010000028.1:0-14673 GCA_044342295.1 Rhodoluna sp.
GTGTAACCGCGTACAACAAGAACAAGCTTTCGGGCGTTGTACCGGCTCCACTATCTCCTAACATGTTCTGGAACTTCTGGGAGTGGACACCAATTGCTGAGGTTGTAGAAGGCTAGTTCTTCTTCAATCCGGAATTACCAAAAGAGCATCGCCCTTAGGGGCGGTGCTCTTTTGGGTTTTCAAGGTAGCCAGAATTAGCGTAGATTAGTGGAAGCTCAATGAACTAGGGCAGCGCAGCTCGGAAAGGCACAGCTATGGGAATGTTTCTTCTTAGGAGATTCTTTTCTTCAGTTGTAATTCTCTTTGGTGCAACGTACATCATGTACATTCTGACCGCGTACTCGGGTGACCCGCTTGAGGATCTAACCCAATCAACTGCGCGAAACAAGGATGAACTTATCGCTCGACGCGTTGAAATCCTCAACCTTGATGTTCCCCCATACCTTCGCTATTTCCTATGGCTGGGCGGCGTCCTAAAGCTATTCATTGGTCAAATTGACCTAGGCCAAAACATAAACGGGCAAGAAGTAACAGATCTTTTGGGCATTGCTGCAGTTTCTACTTTGACGTTAGTCACGACCGCTTCGATCCTCTCTATTTTCCTTGGGGTAATGGTTGGAATTGTTACCGCGCTAAGGCAGTACAGTCGCTTTGACTACACCGTAACTTTCACCGCGTTCTTGTTCTTCTCACTTCCTGTTTTCTGGGTGGCCGTTCTTTTGAAGCAGTACGGAGCGATTGGTTTCAACGATTTCTTGGCTGATCCACAGATCCCGCCTCTCTCGCTTGCGTTGATTTCTCTTATAAGTGGATTCATTTGGATGGGCATCGTCGGGGGAGACCGGAAGAAAAATCTAACGGTATTCGGAGTAGCGACGGCAGTGACTGCGGCTACCTTGATTACGCTTCTTTTGACCAACTGGTTTGAGGAACCTGGTATCGGAATGTTCACCGGCTTATTGCTTGGGGTCGGAGCCGCTTTTGGAATAACTACAATTTCGACTGGGCTAAGCAACACTCGAGCGCGAAACGCATCTCTTGCTGTCGTTGGAATCGGAATGGTTGTTTGGGTGCCGTTCAACTTGATCTCAATGGCAATCAGCGGACCCCTATTCCTTTTACTTGCAGTCATCACGGTGCTGGTTGGTATTGCGGTGGGCTGGTTTATGGGTGGCGAGGATAAAGCTCCGGTTGCTAGAACGAGCGCCATCACTGCATTCGTAATGGGAGGCATTATTGCCATAGACCGTTTCATGCAGGCCTGGAAACCTTACACCGACAGCAGCTACATCTCCGGTCGCCCAATTGCCACAATCGGATCCGAGACGCCAAACCTAGTTGGTTCTTTCTGGGTTGAAGGCATTGATTCCTTTACGCACTTATTACTTCCCACAGTGGCACTTTTGCTAATTGGATTTGCTGGGTACACAAGGTACGCGAGAGCCAGCTTGCTAGAGGTGCTCAACCAGGACTATATCCGAACCGCCCGTGCAAAGGGTCTAACCGAACGCACAGTAGTGATGCGCCATGCATTTAGAAATGCACTTATTCCTATGACCACTCTGGTGGCTTTTGATTTTGCTGCATTGATTGGTGGTGCTGTTATCACGGAGCGAGTGTTTGCTTGGAGCGGTATGGGAAATCTGTTTATTAACTCCCTTTCGCGAGTGGATCTGAATCCGGTTATGGGATTCTTCTTAATTACAGGCACTCTAGCTATTTTCTTCAACATCGTGGCTGACCTTGTCTATACGCTCCTAGATCCAAGAATTCGGGTGAACGCATGAGTGAAACTAAGGGCGAGAACGCCATTGAGATGAAAGAGGTCGAAGGCCTCTCTCAGGGAAAGATTGTTTTCAAGCGCTTTAGACGTCACAAGGCCGCCATGGCATCAATCGTCATTTTGACTGGAATCATTCTTTTGGCTTTCACGTCTGTGGGTCTCGATGTTGGAACTCAAGAAAACAAGATCAGAGTTGAAGGATGGTGGCCAACTGGTTACACCGGATCAAATGACGTTATTGAACGTGGCGTGCCAACGCTAGACATCTTTCCAGAGTTCATTGATGGAACTGGTGTTCAGATTGGCCCCCACCCATTTGGTCAGGACGAGATTGGTCGCGACAACTTTGCGCGAGTAATGCGCGGTGCGCAACAATCCTTGATGGTGATGTTTGTTGTTGGCCTTGTTGCAACAACAGTCGGTGTAGTTGTTGGAGCCATTGCCGGATACTACCGTCGCTGGGTTGACCAGGTCCTAATGCGCTTCACTGACTTGATTATCACCATCCCTATCGTTGTTATTGGTGCAGTTATCGGACGAGCTGTTGGAAATTTGGGAACATTTGTGCTCGCGTTATTCCTGGGTTTGTTTGCTTGGACGGGGTTGGCCCGACTAGTTCGAGGAGAGTTCCTAAGCCTTCGCGAACGGGAATTTGTTGACGCGGCTCGCATGGCGGGCGCTAGCAACTCAAGAATCATTTTCAAGCACATTTTCCCAAATGCAATTGGTGTTGTAATTGTCAACACCACCTTGCTGATGTCAGCGGCTATCTTGCTTGAAACCGGTCTTAGCTTCATTGGTTTTGGAGTTCAGGCACCAGATGTTTCCTTGGGTTACTTGATTAGCGAGAACCAAAACGCTTTCACCACCAGGCCATGGTTGTTCTGGTATCCAGGCGTGTTCATTGTTGCTGTTGCCCTTTGCGTCAACTTCATTGGTGATGGACTAAGGGATGCTTTTGATCCTCGCCAAAAGAGAAAAATGACCAAGCAGGAAGCTAAGGACCTTAGAGCAGTTCGAGGTGCAAAAAAGTGATTCTCGAACTAAGAAACAATCTGAATGAGGGTGCCAATTCCAATGGCAGCGCCAACAACGATGCTCCAGTAGTCAGTTTTGATGATCGGTCCAGAGCTAATAACCGTTCCGCTCTTGCCTTCTTCGAATCTTTTTATTTGCTGTCGGATAACGTGAGCAACGGCTCCGGAATCGGAATCCAAAATGTCGCTTGGGGAAACATCGGATTGGTCTCTTCCAACGCTGCTACCAGCCCACTTAAAGTCGGATTTGTTGGCTCGGGCGACGGTATATCTTCCAGGAGCAACCCCCACGGCAACGGGGAAGTCACCTTCCTTGGTTTTCAAAACCAAACCACGTCTGGTTTCGATGTCGACAACGGCACTGATGCTGATTTGAATCCAGCGAAATGGATTGGTAATGCTGATCAGGTCTTTAGTTACTTTTACGCTGGGTTTGAAAAGAAAGACAAAAACAACCCAGAACACAAGCAGGTACAACGGAACCGATCCCAAGAAGGAAGCGGGGCCGTTGACGTAAAAGTCGAGACCCGCAACCAGGGCATCGACCACAACTACTGTTCCTCCGCTGACAAGAGCGGCAAGGGGTCGGTACTTGAAATCTTGCATGGTCTCAGTTTGACAGAAGAAGAGGTTGGTTAAGTCGTGGCAGTGAAAAGTGAGCCAATTCTAGAAGTCAAGGGCCTGACTGTTGATTTCTGGGTTGATGGCGTTTGGTATACCGCGGCCAAAGACCTTAACTATGAGATTTTCCCGGGCGAGACTCTAGCCATCGTGGGCGAATCTGGATCTGGAAAAAGCTCGAGCGCGATGGCTCTTGTTCGCCTTCTTCCAAACAATGCCCGCATTTCCGGATCAGTAAAGCTTCGTGGTCAGAACTTGCTTGATTTGAGCGAGAAACAGATTCAAGATGTTCGAGGCAAGAAAGTAGCCTTCATATTCCAAGAGCCGATGACTGCTCTGAACCCGGTCTACTCGGTTGGTTTCCAAATCTCTGAGACACTACGCCGTCACTTTGACATGAGCCCAAAAGACGCTCGAGCAAAATCAATTGAGCTACTAAAGCAGGTTGAACTTCCAGATCCTGAGCTTGTCTTTGACAAGTATCCGCACCAGTTATCCGGTGGTCAGCGTCAGCGCGTAATGATTGCAATCGCTATCTCGTGTGACCCTGATTTGTTGATTGCTGATGAGCCAACCACCGCACTGGATGTTACTGTTCAGGCTGAAATTCTCGATCTCCTGAGGAGCCTCCGTGCTCGCCTGAACTCTGCAATCTTGCTAATCACTCACGACATGGGTGTGGTAGCAGACCTCGCTGACAAGATTCTTGTGATGAAAGACAGCGAAGTTGTCGAAGCGGGAGAGTCCAAAGCTGTTTTCACTAAGCCAAGTGCTACCTACACAAAAGAACTCCTCGCAGCTGTTCCTCACCTAGGTCAAGAGGCAATCAGAAAAGCAGTGACAGTAAAGGACACCGTACCCGCGCTTGATCTTGTAAATGTTTCAATCACCTATCCAAAGCGCGGCAAGGCTCCAGCTTTCAAGGCTGTAAGCAATGTTTCTTTGACAATTTACCCAGGAGAAATTCTTGGCCTTGTTGGAGAGTCAGGATCAGGTAAGACCACCGTCGGCCGCGCGGCAGTTGGGTTATTGCCAATTTCCGAAGGTGAGATCTTCATCAAGGGTGAAAACCTTGCTCAAATGAAACGTAAGCAGTTACTTGAAGCCAGGCGTCACGCTGGAATTGTTTTCCAAGATCCAGGTAGCTCGCTTAACCCTAGAATCCCGATTGGTCAAAGTATCGGGGAGCCGATTCTTCTGTCCTCTAAAACTCGCGGATCAGAACTTGACCACATGGTCGAAGATCTGCTTGACCGAGTAGAGCTTCCAAGAAGTTACCGAAATCGCTATCCACACGAGCTATCCGGTGGCCAGCGCCAAAGAGTTGGTATTGCTAGAGCTCTAGCTTTGAACCCAGAACTTCTGATTGCGGATGAGCCAACCTCGGCATTGGATGTTTCGGTCCAGTCAAGATTCCTTGAGCTCTTACTTCAGCTTCAATCAGAGCTGAAGTTCGCCTGCCTCTTTATTAGCCACGACCTTGCCGTAATTGACATCCTTTCGCACAGAATCGCCGTTATGAAAAGTGGTGAACTAGTTGAGGTGGGGCTGCGCGATGACATTCTTCGGAATCCAACCAATGAATACACGAAGAAACTGCTCGCGGCCGTTCCTGTTCCAGACCCAGCAGAGCAGAAGAAGCGTCGCGAGGCCAGACTCAAGCTACGTTAGGCCGCTGGCCGCCATTTGCGGTTAGAATTAGGGGTCTTGTTTGAGTGACTCTTGCAGGGTGCACTCGTCGTCGATGACTTGGTGACCAACCGGTCCATAAATCGATAACCCAATTATCTAAAGGAAGTTTTTATGACTCTGGCAATCAGGGATGACCTAAGAAACGTTGCAATCGTGGCTCACGTAGACCACGGTAAGACAACGCTGGTTGACGCCATGCTCAGACAGACTGGATCCTTCGGTGAACACTCCAACATGGGTGAGCGTCTTATGGACTCAGGAGACCTGGAAAAGGAAAAGGGAATTACAATCCTTGCCAAGAACACCGCCATTAGTTATTCGGGTAAGGCAGCCGAAGGTAAGACCATTACCATCAACGTGATTGACACCCCGGGCCACGCTGACTTCGGTGGCGAAGTTGAGCGCGGACTTTCGATGGTTGACGGCGTTGTTTTGCTAGTTGACGCCAGCGAAGGACCGCTGCCACAAACCCGCTTTGTTCTTCGCAAGGCACTTGAGGCAAACCTTCCAGTTATCTTGCTTCTAAACAAAACAGATAGACCAGATGCTCGTATCGACGAAGTAGTTGAAGAAACTCACGATCTGCTTTTGGGTCTAGCTTCAGACCTTGCCGACGAGGTTCCAGAACTCGACATCGACGCAATCTTAGACCTGCCGGTTATTTATGCTTCGGGTAGAGCGGGAGCCGCGTCACTGAACAAGCCAGAAAACGGAACCTTGCCAGACAACGCAGATCTTGAGCCTCTGTTTGGCGCCATCATGAAATACATTCCTGCACCAAAGTATGACCCGGATGCTCCGCTGCAGGCCCACGTTACAAACCTTGACGCCTCACCTTTCCTTGGCCGTCTTGCCTTGCTTCGAGTTTTCAACGGAACCATCAAAAAAGGCCAGCAGGTTGCTTGGGTGAGACAAAACGGTGAAACTCAAAACGTTAAAATTACTGAACTGCTAATGACCAAAGCACTGGAGCGTTTCCCGACCGAGTCAGCAGGACCTGGCGATATCGTTGCAGTTGCCGGAATCGACGAAATCACTATTGGTGAAACCCTCGCCGATCCAGACGATGTTAGACCGCTTCCACTAATTGCCATTGATGACCCCGCCATCTCAATGACCATCGGTATCAACACCTCTCCAATGGCTGGAAGAGTCAAGGGCGCCAAGGTCACTGCGCGTTTGGTAAAGGATCGCCTAGACCGTGAACTAATTGGAAACGTTTCAATCAAGGTAATTCCTACCGACCGTCCAGATGCCTGGGAAGTCCAGGGCCGAGGAGAACTAGCTCTTGCCATCTTGGTTGAACAGATGAGACGTGAAGGCTATGAGCTAACAGTTGGTAAGCCACAGGTAGTTACCAAGAAGATCGACGGAAAGCTAAACGAGCCTGTTGAAGATCTAACCGTCGACGTGCCTGAGGAATTCTTGGGTTCCATAACTCAGCTTCTGGCATCTCGTAAGGGCCGCATGAAGAACATGACCAACAAGGGAACCGGTTGGGTTCGCATGGAGTTCATGGTTCCATCACGTGGACTCATTGGTTTCCGCACTGAGTTTCTAACCACCACTCGTGGAACCGGAATCGCAAACGCTATTTCTGCCGGTTACGAGCCTTGGTTCGGAGAAATCGTCACTCGCACCAATGGATCTTTGGTTGCTGACCGCCAGGGTGCGGTAACCCCGTTTGCTCTCATTGGATTGCAAGATCGTGGAACATTTTTTGTTGAACCAACTGAGGAAGTTTATGCCGGACAGGTTGTTGGTGAAAACGCTAGAGCCGACGACATGGAAGTTAATATCACAAAGGAAAAGAAGCTCACCAACATGAGAGCATCTTCCAGCGAAGACTTTGAGAAGCTAACACCACCAAGAAAGCTTTCCCTGGAGGAGTGTCTCGAGTTTGCTCGTGAGGACGAGTGCGTTGAGGTTACTCCCGAAGGCACCAGGATTCGTAAGGTAGAGCTAGACCCCAACCTGCGCGCCAGAGCAGCTTCAGCAAGAAAACGAGCCAGCGAGGGCTAAACCATTTAGAGTTATTGCTATGGCCAAATCATCATTCAACGCAAAACGGGTACTTCTCGTTCATGCGCACCCAGATGATGAGTCAATCTTCACCGCTCACGTGATTGCTAATCGGATTGAAGCAGGTGCCAAGGTCATGGTTTTGACCTTGACCCGTGGAGAGCGTGGTCGAGTGAAGCTCGATGATCTAAAACCACTGGAATCAGATCTGGCCGCAATGGGGGCATTTAGATCTAATGAGCTTAGAAATGCATTAGCTGCACTAGGTGATGTTCAGCACAAGTTTGCCGGAACCAGAAAGTACCTTGACTCTGGGATGAGGCTTAGCACTTTCGGTAAAGCCATAAAGACAAAAACAACTGACGAAATGTCACTATCGTCAGTTTCAACTGCAGTCATCTCCGATGACATCTTTCACACTCTTTCTGAGTTCAAGCCAGATGCGGTCATTACCTACAACCGCAAGGGTGGATTTGGTCATCCGGACCATAAAAAGGCACACGAGGCAACCGCCATGGCTCTTCGTCGATTCGCTAGGTCATCTCGAACCAGAGCCCCACAATTTTGGGTGATTGCTGAATCAGGGGAGCGATTTGATGTTGAGGTGGGCGGTCCAAAGACAGCCGCTAAGAAGAAGCTTGCTCTTGAGCAGCACGCGAGCCAAGTGTCAATCGGTAAAGAGACCTTCTCTCTTGTCCCAGGACGTGACTTGCGCTACGACACCCCAGAAAGGCTTCGTATGACATCGACAACACCTTGGCTTTGGCTAAAGCCGGTCTTTCTTGGTCTCTGGGCACTGCCGCTTGGAATTCTTCTTGGGTTCGCAGGGACCCTGCTTCACTCGGTTACCGCATCTGACGATGCTGCCACCCCGCTTGGTTTGATAGTTGCTCTCGTTATGACTTTCTCGCTAGCTCTAGCACTTCGATTACTTCGTAACTCCAGGGGGGCGCTTTATTTGATGAGCTTTACTCTCGCTGGAACTGTGTTCTGGCTTTCTAGGCCGAGTGCCGCTGGTGATGCACTAATCGTGGACAACCAAGCTGGAAATATCTGGGTCTACGGGTCTCTGATTATCTGTGCCGTAGTTATCTTGTTTCCAAAACTTCGACCTGGGGCATGGGGTAAGAAGTCTTCTGGCCATCGGTAGGTAATATGGTCCTAGGAGGATCACCCCAATGACTTATGTAATTGCACTTCCGTGCGTTGACCTTAAAGACAAGGCATGCATCGAGGAATGCCCAGTGGATTGCATCTATGAGGGTGACCGCATGCTTTACATCCACCCTGATGAGTGTGTTGATTGTGGCGCTTGCGAACCAGTTTGTCCGGTTGAAGCGATTTACTACGAAGACGATGTCCCAGAGCAGTGGGCTGATTACTACCGTGCCAACGTTGACTTTTTTGAAACCATTGGATCTCCAGGAGGAGCTGCCAAGGTAGGACCAGTTCCAGGGGACCACCCACTAGTTGCTGCTTTGCCACCACAAGCTCAACAGGGCTAAGTGTTCACTGGGCTGCCAGATTACCCCTGGAAATCGCTAAAGCCGTATTCGGAAAAAGCTGCCAAGCACAAAGATGGTGCAATTGATTTATCTGTTGGATCTCCAATTGATCCAACTCCAGACTCTGTTCAACAAGCCCTAAAAAAGTTCTCCAATGCTCCCGGCTATCCATCAACCGCTGGCACTTTAGAGTTTCGTCAATCAGTAACCCAATGGTTTTCAAGACGAAGACAAGTGCCGGGTCTACACCCAGACCAAGTTATGCCAACTATTGGATCTAAAGAGCTAATTAGTTGGCTCCCAACTTTCTTAGGTCTTGGCCCAGGCGATGTAGTGGTTCAGCCAAAAGTTGCCTACACCGCATACGCGGTTGGAGCAGCTTTATCTGGAGCAACACTTGTTTCTGAAGACAATCCGGATAACTGGCCTGAAAACAGCAAGCTGATTTGGATTAACTCTCCAGGCAATCCAGATGGAAAAGTCTTAGATGTTGCAGGTTTTGCCAAGGCTGTTGCAAGAGCCCGTGAGCTAGGAGCGCTACTTGCTTCGGACGAATGCTATGCCGAACTTGGTTGGTCAGATCCTTGGGACAAGGAAACTATTCCAAGTGTTTTGGATCCAAGGGTTTGTGGCGATAGTCACGATGGGATCTTGTGCGTGTACTCACTTTCTAAGCAATCCAACATGGCAGGCTACCGGGCCGCTTTCGCTGTCGGAGCTAAAGATCTAATTCGAGACTTGGTGAATCTTCGGATGCATACCGGCATGATTATGCCCTTACCTACCCAGCAGGCGGTTATCGCAGCGCTTGCGGACAGCACACACGTGGCTGCCGAGAAAGAGATTTATTCCAAGAGAAGAGCCACCTTGCTGGCTGCTGTGACTTCATATGGTTTTGAGGTCACGGACAGCGAGGCGGGTTTGTATCTCTGGGCCACTTTGGGCCAAGACTGCTGGAGCACCGTGGATCAATTGGCAGAGCTTGGGATAGTTGTGGTGCCTGGCAGCTTCTATGGTGAGCATGCAACAAAGCACGTTCGATTCTCGCTTACGGCAACCGATAGCGACATTTCTCGGGCTGCTTTGAGACTCCAAAATGGCTTAGGCTAGACACTGAGATTTTGATTCCCAAGGAGCGCTTTGACTGACAACGAAAAAGTAGTTATCAGCTACAAGGATAAGTCCCTTGAGCTTCCGATTGTTGAGGCAACCGCTGGTTCTAGCGCTGTGGACATTAGCAAGCTGCACTCCAGTTTTGGGCTACACACTTACGACCAAGGTTTTGTCAACACCGCATCGACTAAATCAGCAATCACCTTTATTGACGGTGAAGCCGGGATCTTGCGCTACCGAGGTTACGCAATCGAGCAGCTTGCAGCCAAGAAGAGCTTTCTAGAAGTAAGTCACCTATTGATTTATGGAGAGCTTCCAACAAAGCCAGAGCTTGAATCATTCGATCACAGCATTAGAAGACACACTCTTATCCACGAGGACCTAAAGTCTTTCTTCGACGCATTCCCGCAGAACGCTCACCCAATGTCAGTTCTTGCAGCTGGAGTTTCTGCTCTTTCAACTTTCTACCAAGATTCACTGGACCCAAGAGACCCAGAGCAAGTTGAGCTTTCGACCAGAAGATTGCTTGCCAAGCTTCCAGTGCTGGCAGCTTACGCATACAAGACCAGCCTCGGTCAGGCACTTTTGTATCCAGACAACTCTCTTTCAACAGTTGAAAACTTCCTGCGACTTACTTTTGGAACTATGGCTGAAGAGTACGTTCAGAACCCAGTTGTTACAAGTGCTCTTGAGACCTTGCTAATTTTGCATGCTGACCATGAGCAGAACTGCTCAACTTCTACAGTTCGCCTGGTTGGTTCGGCGCAGGCAAACTTATTTGCATCTGTTTCTTCTGGAATTAACGCGCTGTTTGGTCCACTTCACGGTGGAGCTAACGAGGCTGTGCTGGATATGCTTACCCAGATCAGAGACTCCGGGCAGAGCGTGCAGCAGTTTGTTGATCGTGTCAAGAATAAAGAAGATGGCACCAGGCTCATGGGCTTTGGTCACCGAATCTACAAAAACTTTGACCCTAGAGCCACGATTATTAAGGCAACGGCAGACAAGGTTCTTGGGGAACTCGGTATCCAAGATCCGCTTCTTGACATTGCAAAGGAGCTTGAGGCAACAGCTCTTGCTGATCCGTATTTTGCAGAGCGCAAGCTTTACCCGAATGTTGATTTCTACACCGGAGTCATTTACAAAGCTCTTGGCTTCCCTGCTCCCATGTTCACAGCACTATTTGCTATGGGCAGACTTCCAGGCTGGATTGCCCACTGGCGAGAAATGATGGAGGATTCGAGCAATCGAATTGGAAGACCTCAGCAGGTCTATCTGGGACAAGGCGAAAGAAGCTTCTAAGCAGGCTTTAGCCAGTAAACGACTGTGTCGCCAAATGGCTTCTGATCCAATAGTTCGTAACCGGTAATTGCAAAAGAGTCCACTCTAGAAGATCGCTCAACAAGCACCCAGGCTTTTTCGGAAACTAAAAGCCGTAGTGACTCGAGACACTTTTCTATTTCCTGGTTAGTTAGCTCATAGGGTGGGTCAATAAAGACCAAGTCAAAAGAACCAGTAGTTGTGTCCAGAAACTTCTGAACTGGCTGGATTTGAACTTTTGCTGAAACTTCCTGGCCCTCATCGCTAAGTGCATCCTGAACAGTTCTAGCATTTTTGATGCAAACGGCGGCAGCCATTTTGTTGCTTTCAACCAGGACTGCAGCTTTCGCACCGCGGGATAAGGACTCTAGGCCCAGCGCGCCGGTGCCCGCGTAAAGATCTAAGACTTTGCTTCCAGCTAGAGCGCCTTTTGATTCGAGTGAGCTAAAGATGCTCTCTCGGATTCGATCCGCTGTTGGTCTAGTGCTTTTTGCAGGAGAGGCAAGCTTTCTAGAGCCAACTAGGCCCCCAATAATTCTTGTCATGATTGTCAAAGCCTAACGGCTTTTGACAGCTCTCTCGTAGAAGATTGAAGCATGCTGCTTCCAACCACCGCACTCGACCGAGTATTGGGTGACAAAACAGCCAAGAGCTTCGCAAAAAATCTAGGACTTGTTAGCGTTGCTGACTTACTGCAGCACTATCCCAGAAGATATTCATCCCGGGGAGAGCTAACCCCAATTACAAACTTGCCCATTGGAGAAAGCGTTTCGATCGTTGCAGAAGTGGTTGACGCCAGGGAAAGAAGAACCAAGGGTCGAGTAAGCCACATTCTTGAAGTTCGAATCACCGATGGCAGTGGATTCCTATCGCTAACTTTTTTCAATCAGGCTTGGAGACAAAAGAGCTTAGTTCCTGGCACCAGGGGATTATTCGCCGGAAAAATAGGTGAGTATCAAGGGAAGCTGCAGTTAGCTCACCCGGACTACGAGCTGTTTTTAGATGAAGTCAGTCAGTTCGATGCCAAGGCTTGGGCCGATCAGCCGATACCTATTTACCCTGCCTCGGCAACGGTTACCACCTGGATGATTCAGAAAGCCTTGGCAATTGTTCTAGATACTCTTTCGCCCATTCAAGACGAAGTGCCTGAGCAGTTGGCAAAAAAACACAAGCTGATGAGCTTGAATCAAGCTTTCGAAAAAATCCATCGCCCAGAAACCAAATCGGATTGGGCTTCTGCTACCAAGACCCTTTCCTATCACGAGGCTTTTTTGCTGCAGGCTAACTTGATTGCTCGAAAGATAGCCAACGAAAAATCTCCAGCGACCATCAGGCAGGGTGGAGCCAATGGATTCCTTTCCGCCTTTGACAGCCACCTTCCATTTGACCTAACCAAGGGCCAACAAAGCGTTGGTGAAGAAATCTCCTTGGACCTTGCAAACAGTTACCCGATGAACAGATTGCTACAAGGTGAGGTTGGATCTGGAAAAACACTAGTTGCCCTAAGGGCGATGCTCGCAGTTGCCGACACTGAGGGTCAGTCAGCGTTACTTGCTCCAACCGAGGTTTTGGCCTCGCAGCACTTTAGGTCAATCTCCAAAAGTCTCGGTGAGGATCTTGCCAAGAAAGTTGGACTTACTCTTTTGACTGGTCAACTTTCAACAGCTGATCGCAAAAAGGCCATGCTGCAAGTTGTCTCGGGAGCTTCAAAAATTGTTATTGGAACCCATGCACTGTTTTCTGAAAAAGTCGAGTTCTACGACTTAGGTCTCGTGGTAATCGACGAGCAGCACAGATTCGGTGTTGAGCAAAGAGAGAAACTGCGTCTCAAGGGAAAACTTTCACCCCACGTTTTGACCATGACAGCAACTCCAATTCCTAGAACATTGGCGGTAACTGTCTTTGGAGATATGGCGGTTTCCTCACTTACGGAACTTCCGGCTGGTCGAAAAGAGATTGACTCTCATGTTGTAAGGGCAGGGGACAAGAATCTGGTTTCTAGGGTCTGGGAGAGAGTTGCGGAGGAGGTTGCCAAGGGGCATCAAGTGTTTGTGGTTTGTCCAAAGATCGACGAGTCCGACAAAGAACACTCCGGGGCGTCAGTTGATAAAACCACTACTCAGCTACGTAAGAACCCCAATCTGGCTTCACTTCGTATTGATGCTCTGCACGGTCGCATGGACCTAGATAACAAATCAGATGTAATGGCAAAATTTGTGAACAAAGAAATTGATGTTCTGGTTGCGACCACGGTAATCGAGGTTGGTGTGGATGTTCCAAACGCCACCGTGATGGTGATCTTGGATGCTGATAATTTTGGAATATCCCAGTTGCATCAGCTTCGCGGTCGAGTGGGAAGAGGCCAGGCCAAAGGACTTTGTCTCTTGCTTACCGGCGCCGAGGATCGCTCCATAGCCCTACAAAGAATCGAAGCCGTTGCGGGTGAAAGCGATGGTTTCAAGCTCAGTGAAATTGACCTAGAGCTTCGACGCGAGGGAGATGTACTTGGAGCAAGTCAATCAGGTGGCCGCTCCAGCTTGCGCTTGCTTCAGGTGATTCGGGACGCAGCTCTGATTCAGAAGGTCCGGGTCGAGGTTGAAGAGCTGTTCCAAACGGATCCTGAGCTAGAGCAACTGCCGAATCTGCGCCTTGCTATTGAGGAAATGAACGCCGTAGAAAACTTGTCTAAAGGCTGAGCTAATTAGTTTGCTAATCTTGGGGCTATGGCAACTCTCGCGGTCTACCCAGGATCTTTTGACCCAATAACCCTTGGGCACGTTGACATCATTGAGAGGTGCTCCAAGGTTGTCGACGAACTACATGTTTTGGTGGTTCATAATCCAGAAAAGTCCCCCATGTTTTCAAGCTCCAAGAGAATCGAACTGATTCAAGAATCTTTGAAAGAAGCTGGTGTGCTCAGCCCAAATATAAAAGTAACTGAGCTATCTTCTGGGCTACTTGTTGATTACATTCGCAAAGTTGATGCGAAGCTTCTAATCAAGGGATTTCGCAACAACGTTGACCTTGATTACGAACTACCTATGGCCAAGGTCAATAGAGACCTAAGTGGCATTGAGACCATTTTTATTTCAGCCGATCCACAGTATGGACTGGTGGCATCTAGCCTGGTGCGTCAGGTGGCGGCTCTCGGCGGTCCCGTGCAGAACTACGTTTCAGCGGCGGTGGCTAAGGCTTTATTGGAGCAAAACTAATGAGTAAGTTTGAGATTCCAGTTCACGAACTTACTCGCAGACCAGGCCACACCAGCCAGCTTGAGCTAAACATTGATCTTGATGACGCGATGGGGCAGGGAGCAGCCTCGGTTCCTGCGGGAGCAAAAATCGAAGTTGACTTGAGAATGGAGTCGATTCACGAGGGGGTTTTGGCCACAGGAGAAGTCTTCACCAAGGCGACATCCCTGTGTTCTAGGTGCCTTGAGCCCCTTGAGCTAGAGGTCGAGGTGGATTTCCAAGAGCTTTTCGCCTATTCTTTAGAGCAGGAAGATGATTTCCTGATTCAAGACGAGAAAATCAACCTTGAGCAGGCAATCACGGATGCTGTAGTTTTATCACTTCCGTTC